>JBDTWU010000122.1:0-3650 GCA_040006535.1 bacterium
CGCTTTATTCTGAAGTATATCATATTCCGAAATTTTCTGTAAATATTCCAAATATAATCCCGAACAAAAATTGTTACCTGCGCCACTTAAGATAACTGACTTTGTCTCACCATCTTCTGAGATCTTTTTAAATATACCGGTAAGCTCAGAGATCATCTCCTCATCCAGAGAATTTTTTTTGTCAGGGCGATTGAGAATAATTTTTTTTGTCTGCCCTGCCTCTTCTAAAATGATCTTATTATAACTCATAGTTTTTTTCTTATATTGCGGGCAGATAATTTATGAAATAATTTTTATCAATGTTTAAAATTTTGGATTCAATCAGAAAATGTTCCTTTAGAATTTTTTCGGTTATTACATTACCGGTATCCGAATATTTTACAATCATGCCATTATTTATCAGAATTGTTTTACTGGAAAATCTTAACGCGAGATTGAGGTCGTGAATTATTATTATTATCGTTAAGTTTTTTTCCTTTAACCTTTTCAGAATATTAAATATCTCAAACTGATATCTTACATCAAGATAAGTCAGGGGTTCATCTATGATCAGTAATTTTCCTTTAAGACTTTTAGTAATATCCAGCTGAACCAATGAAAGTGTAATAAGAACTTTCTGCTTCTCACCGCCGGAAAGCTCATTGAACCGCTTGTCCGCAAGCTCAGTAATAGAGGTTTCTTTAATGCTTTCAGTAACAATATTTTTATCTTCTTCTGAAAAGCGGAAATCTGTGAATTGCTTATGTGCATATCTTCCGAGTAAAAGAAATTCCCGGACAACCATATCTCCGTTGAATTCAGCGGTTGACTGGGGAAGATAAGAAATATTCCGGGAATATTCTTTTCTGTCTATATTCTGAATTTCAGTGTTTTGGTAAAAAATGTTTCCGGAATATCCTGAGAGAATTTTTGCAATTAATTTTACGAGTGTTGATTTCCCCGAACCGTTTTTTCCGATAATTGATATAAAATCACTTTCGCCGATATCAAGAGAAATATTCGTAAGCTCAAAATTATTTCCGTTGATTGATTTTTTATTTTTATCAGAGTATGAAAAATTTATCCCGGAAAGGCTAAGCAGTGATTTCACTTCACATACTCCATTGACTTCGAATCAAAATACCATTCAAACCTTCCATTACCGGCTAAGGCATCGTAATCAATCAGGCACACTGAAGATTTCCGGAAATCAATAAGATCATTCTTACCCGAAATGCTTTTCACAAGCATGCTTATTTTTGGCTCGTGACCAACAAGTGCAACCGATTTCAATTCAGAGTTCATGCTTAACAACTGGAGAAGTGATGAAGTCGAAGATTCGTTCTTTAATTCATTAACAAGCAGAATATCATTCCTGAATTTTATTCCTGATGAGATTATTTCAGCAGTTTGCACAGCTCTTATCAGAGGACTTGTAAATATAATTTCAAGGTCTTTAAGCTCTTCTATCAGAGTTTTTGCGATCTTGCGCGTGCGCATTCTTCCTGAAGTAGTAATGAAGCGGTGCTCATCATCTTTTACTGAATCCGTTTCATGATCAATAGCTTCTGCGTGACGAACTAAGAATAGTTTCATTTTGATTTATAAATAATTTTTAAAAAATTAATTTAAAATATGCGCATGTACGGGCTTAATGCCATCAGTCTCTTTTAATAATACATGCATGATCCTGTTTTCCATATCGCCCGCTGCTTTTGCTTTAACTTTAATATAATTCGTTGTATAACCTTCGGCAAAATTATCGCTCTTCTGAGTTTCAAATAGTACTTTTTGATTTGTACCGGTGAACTTTGAATAATATTCAAATCTTTTTCTATCCGATAAAATTCTTAACATTTCACTTCTTCTCTTTCTTTCACTCACATCTACTTTTTCCGGAAGTATTGCCGCATCCGTATTCCTGCGTTCTGAATATCTGAAAACATGCAGATAGCTGACAGGTAAAGATTCGAGAAAGTTATAAGTATTTTCAAAATGCTTTTCACTTTCGCCGGGAAAGCCTGTTATCACATCAGCACCAATTCCGACATCTTTAATATTTTCATTCAGCTTATGGATAAGATCATGATAATACTCTTTATTGTATCTTCTTCTCATTAATTTCAAAATATCATTGTCACCGCTCTGGAGGGGAATATGAAAATGATTGCAAAACTTATCCGAATTTTTTGCAAAGGAGATAATTTCATCTGTAAGAAGATTCGGCTCGATCGAGCTGATACGTATCCGTTCAATATTTAATTTATCCAATTCATAAAGCACATCTATCAATTTCAGGTTTTTGATTGTAGATTTAAGATTTTTGTTTTCGTTTCTCTCTGAGTTATTAATTTGTAATTCGTAATTCGCAATTCGTAATTCATGATTGTAATCTCCGGTGTTAACTCCGGTCAGCACAATTTCCTTATACCCGGCATCAATTATTTTTTTTGCATTCTCAATGACTTTATCCGGAACCAGGCTTCGTGATCTTCCGCGTGCTAAGGGAATAGTACAGAATGAACATTTATAATTGCATCCGTCCTGAATTTTTAAAAAAGCCCTTGTCCGGGAATCTGTATCAGCTGAAAAAGCTTCATCAAAATCTCTTACTTCCCCGATCGGGATTCTGTAAATGCATGAGAGCTCTTTCTTTTCGTAATTTTCAATGTAGTCAAACAGTTTGAACTTTTCATTTATCCCGAGTACCAGATCAACACCATCGATCTTTGCAATTTCGTCCGGCTGAAGCTGAGCATAACATCCTGTTACTATAACATATGTCTCCGGATTTTTTTTTAATATACTTCTAACGATCTGTCGGCATTCCTTATCAGCATTTTCTGTAACCGAGCAGGTATTCAGAACAAAGACATCCGCTCTCTGACCATAATTTTTAAGCTCAAAACCTTTAGAAGAAAAATTTTTGGCAATCGTAGAGGTCTCACTGTAATTGAGCTTGCAGCCTAGTGTATGTAATGATACGCTTTTCATGGTTTAAGAATTTACTAATTTCAATCTGCAATTAGAATGTGAAAATTTATTGCTTCGTCTCGTCTCTGGTACACGTCAATGTATTTAGAACGATGATAACACCGATTTAACGGATGCTCGCCGATAGTTTAATAAAAATTTTAATTGTTACTAATTTAATTCTTATCGTTAGGATTGTATTTAACTAATTTTTTTAAAGCTTTTAAAAAATCCGGATCTTTCAGTTTATTCCGCGTCATCAGCGTTCTATTTTTTGTCGTGTTCTCAGGTCTTGTACTAAGCACCAAAAACAGTGAGAACCAATCTTCTTCTTCCGCCATGATTACGGTGCTCGCAAAGATAAATGCCCTGCCATGTTCCCAGATTTAATTCACCATTCGTAACCGGTATAGTCAATTGGCTGCCCAGTATAGAAGCCTTGATATGAGACGTCATATCATCCGGACCTTCATCGGTATGCTTGTAATAGTCTTCATCATCAGGAACCATCACATTAAAATGTGTTTCGAAATCCTCACGAACATCCGGATCTGCATTTTCATTTATCGTAAGGGATGCTGAAGTATGCTGAATGAAAATACTTGCCAGACCGGTTCGGATGTCTTTTATTTCAGGAATGCTTTTTAAAATTTCATTTGTGATAATATGAAAGCCTCTTTTCTTTTCGGTAAGTAAAA
>JBDTWU010000123.1:0-5253 GCA_040006535.1 bacterium
ATTACTTCGGAGTACTTTTTGGATTCGATTTATAATTGAATGGGTTTTTTATAATCACTATTTTAGAATAGTTAAGTGTGTCTCACGTCTGACATTTGACGTCTCCCATTTGACATCTCACAAAATATGCGCCCGTAGCTCAATCGGATAGAGCAACAGCCTTCTAAGCTGTAGGTTACTGGTTCGATTCCAGTCGGGCGCACTTAAGTTTTTTCCAGCTATGAGACTGAACTTCATTCACATTCTTACCTTTCAATTATAATATAATTTTTCTAAATCAATTAAAGATATGCCTCTTCTAAACAATAAAAATAATCTTAATATGAAAAAAGTAGCAGTAATAACCGGCGCATCAAAAGGGATCGGTCTTTCATGCGCCAAAATTTTTCTTGATAACAATTATATTGTCATCAATGCCTCGAGGACTAACAAGCATCCGCTCAGCAATGAGAATTATCATTTCATAAAAACCGATGTTGCAAAGGAAGCTGATATAAAAAAACTTTTTGATACAATAATTAAAAAATTCAAACAGGTTGATGTGTTGATCTGCAATGCCGGCTTTGCCCGGTTTGCTCTGCTTGCTGATTCGAAGACGAAAGATTTTGATGAGATGTTTGCAGTAAATGTAAAGGGATTATATCTGTGCAACCGTTATGGTTTGAAATCAATGCTTAAGAAAAAAAGTGGGACAATAATAAACATGTCGTCTGTCGGAGGAAAAAACGGATTTGCTTCGGCCTCTATATACTGTGCCACAAAGCATGCAGTAATGGGTTTTTCAGCTGCATTAATGGCTGAAGTAAGAAAAGATAACATAAGAGTTGTTACTGTCTGTCCCGGATCTGTAGATACAAATTTCTTTGACCATCCGAGCGCAGGTAAAACTGCCAGAAGAGATACACTGCTTTCACCCGATGATGTTGCAAAAATTTGTTACCTGTCAGCTGAGCTTCCGGACCGTGCAATGATAAATGAAATTGAGATCAGACCGATCAATCCTCAGCAATAAGATTATATCTCAATAAGCTTTTCATAAAACCAGTTTTTTGAAGGTACAAATTTCTTTTCATTGTCAAGCTCCTTCTTTAATATGATCCGCAGACTTTTCTGTTCTGATGAATTGCTCTCATATAAGCTGATCAGATCGGTCATATATTTATTGAAAACCTTTATGGTCTCTATCTGCTCAAGCATCAGGTCCTTTCTTGTCCGCAAATACTGCTTCAGATTAGCAATGATATATCTTAACCCTTCAATATTTTTCATTTCAAAATAAACTCTGCCGAGAAGAAATTTTGCGTTAATATAGTATACGGGATCCTTATACTCGACCTCATTTAAAAATGGAAAAATATTTTTATAATCCTTCCGGAAAAAAATCAATTTTGCTTTTGCAAGATTATAAGCGGCATTTGCAAATGCGGGATCAAGATGCTTTTTGTATTCTTCAATAAAAATATCCACCCAGGAGTATTCCATCGAGGTTAAAGAAATATTAACAACATTATTAAACTCTTCATCAGTGATCATCTTATCCATCAGAAAAAGGGATTTTTCTTTCATTGTCTTGTAGATAGCAAAGGCTTTCTCATTATATTCGATCTCCCCCATGTTAATTTTCTGAATATAATATTGGGTTAGGTAATGATAATAATAACTGAGTTTATTTTTTTTAAATTTTTTTTCATTTCTTTCAAGATAATCCTTAAGCTCTCTGAGATATTTATCATCAAGTGTATCAAACATCAGAAACACAATATAAATAATATAAAGGTTCGGATGATCTTTATATATTTTCTCTTTATTTAATTTTATATGTGATAAAATCTCGCTTAGCTGGCTTCTGCTATAAAAATTATTTTTGTTTCGTCTGCCTTCGGAATGAAGCATTTCATTAAATGTGTGAAGTTTCGAAAACATGTAATAGTAATCAAGGTGATCCGATTTATCCTGAAGCTCTTTATTGTATTCTCTTTTAGATTTACTGAAGTTAAAATAAAATTTTTCGTTGTCTAGATTTATTTTATTCAGATAATACTCATCATCTTTTGAATATGACTTTTCCATCTGCTTGAAAATCTGATTGCAGTTCATCTCAAATCTTTTCGTAATTCCCCTTCTTCTTAGCGATCCTAAAAGTAATATTTCATTCCTGGTTTTGTCATTCTCAATTTCAACCTGTGTATAAAATTTTTCCATGAGTATTGAAAAATCCGAGATTAACTTCCTGATCTTTAAATCATTTACATTTGTCTCTCCATATATTATTGCAGATAATTTTTCTTTGCTTATTGCCTCATCGGAGATGTCAGGATACAGTGATTGCAGGTAATTAAAAAGCTTCACAAGATTTTTTTGCGACGTGAAATATGAAGAGTAAACAAATTTCTGAAATTGATATAATTCGTCTGCCGTAAGCTGCTTAAATTGTTCTATCATTTGTTCTTCTTAAAAGGTTTTTACTTATGGCAATTTAAGTAACTTATTTCAATAAACAAAATGAAAACCACTGATTTTTTTTATTTGTAAGTTTGGAATGTGGCAGCTTATAAAAAACTTTAAGCTATTTAAATGCCTTTAGAAAAAAATAATCAATAATATTTTTCAAAGTTATAGGTTAAACTAATATTCATTTTTTTAACAGACAGAAATTAAAACCTTTTAACTTTCACAAACATGTTTTTTTACAATTTGACAACACTGTAAAAATTTTTTAGCTTTGCTTAGATTTTATTGGAAGCCTAGTGAAGAGCAGAATATGAAAATGATCAATGAAGAACAGATGAAAAGATCCCGGCTTAAATGTTAATCCCACTGTTCTTAAAGAAATCTCTTGTTACTGATCATAATTCATAAACTTTAAAAAACCATTACAATGAAAACTTTAAAACTTTATTTAGCAGTATTAATTTTACTCTTAACAATAAACTTTAATATATATGCTGACGGAAAAAGAATCCCTGTGTGCACTGGCACCGGTGATCTTTTTCTTCCATCGTCTGAAAAATCGTACATATTTGGCAAAGAAGACGGAACGATGATCTGCTGGCTTGATGAAAGGAACAATGGATCTTTGTATATTCAGAAAATGAATGTTGGTGAACATATGGAATGGCAGGACAATGGTGTAATGCTGGATTCCGGATTGGGCTCGGGCTTTACGGCTGATTCGGACTATCCGCAATTATTTTCAGACAATGAAGGAGGTGCTGTAGTTATATACAGGAAGATTTCTTATCAACGGGAAGATGTCTACATGCAAAGAATACACAGTAATGGTGAATTATTGGAAAATCCCGTGTGTCTTTCTGCTTATTATGAAGGATATAATTACAGCCCGTCGGCAGTTTTAACAATTAACAATGAGGTAATAGTGGTCTGGGAAAATTTTAATGGAGGTAACTTTGATATTCATGCACAAAAGTTAGATATGAATGGCCGTAAGTTATGGAATAAAGGGAATGAGATTATTATAAGTAATGCTTTCTCCGATCAGAGAAAACCAACAATTGCATGCAATGAAAACAATATTATTTTCATCTCATGGCTTGATGCAAGAAATCATAGTGATTATCGCTTTGATCTTTTTGCATGTGCCATCAATAATTATGAAGGCTATACAAAATTAGAGGGAAAAGAAAAACTGATATTTAAAAATAATATGCATTCTGATTCAAGGAAATCAATATTCTATAATCATAATATAGTGTCTTCTGAAAAAAATTCATTTATCGTTGCGGTGGAAAGATCTGACGCTGATCATCAAAGCTCAGATATTGTGATTTTAAAAGTGAAAGAAATTCTGGGTCAAATTGAGGTTCTTGATATGCATTCCGGAGCTCATCAGACATATCCGTTAATTGTTAGAAATGCGGATAACGGTGCATGTATAATATGGAATGAAAAAACATACACTGGAAATTCTTTTTCATGTGCATCGCTGGATGAAGATCTTAATATTATCTGGATCTCAAAATCCGGAATTAATATTCCCTGCGAAGCTACAAAAACTATCGATAACAAAATACTTCCGTCAGAGAAAATTAAGAATAATATTTATACAGATCAGAAAATATTATATTTTACGTGGGTAAATTTATTTACCCGAAAGCTGTATCTAACAGGTCTGCATTTAGCCGGCGAGTCCGATCAATGTGATAACACGTTTGAAATACAGGACGAAATGAGTGAGGGGGAATTTACTTCAATTACAAATCAAAGAAATAGTATTGTGATTATTTACAAACAGTCCAATAACATTTTCGCTTCAGTTAGGAAAGTATCCAATGATAGTTTTACACCACCTGAGGAAACAACTATGATTAGTAATTTTCCTAATCCCTTCAATCCTTCAACACAAATATTCTTCAATATTCCCTCGGAAGGATTCGTCAGGCTAAATGTTTTTGATATATCCGGAAAGCTTATAAGTACTTTAGTAAATGAATTTAAAACAGCCGGTAAGTATGATGTAATATTCCGGGGTAGCGGATTATCCTCAGGGGTATACTTTTATCGCCTTTCAGTAAATGGAGTCACTAGCACGAAACGTATGATGATGATAAAGTAATGAGCAGTCTAAAATCTGACATGAGTTCTAATTCTTTTCGGGTTTTGTAAAACGGAATTAAAGGAAGAAGTGCTGCTTTCAAAAAAGGAATAAGGACAAACGATGAAAGAATGATGAACACTCGATCCTGACAGGCTCTGCAGACCTGTCAGGATTTGTTTATTTTAAGTATTACATATTAGGTGTTAAGTGTTAGGTGTTTCAAAGTGCGCTTTACTTATTATTCATTTTTAATTACAGCTCAAACGTTCTTCCGAATTTTACAATATCAAAATCATACTTCTTTCTGATCTGATCTATCTTTTTCATAAGATTCTCATTCCTGTCTTTATCCTGAAAAATATTTTCCTGCATTGAGTCATCACCGGTAATAAAATCGGAAAACTTAATACCGATCAGTCTTATTTTCTTTTTATTCAACAGCATTTTATCCAGTAAATGAACAGCATCTTCATAAAAATCAGATTCAAGATTGGAATATTTTCTCATTGTAAATGATTTTTGATTGACGGTAAAATCAAAATACTTTACTTTCACAGTAATTGTTCTGCCTTTCATGCTTATCGCTCTGAGCTTTTCGCAGCATCTTTCCATGAGGTAATACAATTCCGAAAGCAGGAAATCCCTGTCCAGAGTATCTTTATAAAATGTATTTTCTTTTGAAAGAGATTTTCTTTCCT
>JBDTWU010000124.1:0-16937 GCA_040006535.1 bacterium
GGATTGGAGGGGAAAAAAAATTCGCTGCTTGATCTATTTGAAGTAATACCAGTCGATATTAAATAATTAGATTGTTACAAAGTTTTAAATTATTTTACCAAAATTTATTAAGAAAATTTTACTGATGGCAAAATCAAAACCCGTGCAGAAACCTGTGTTAAAGACCGCAGGAGGATTATCAAAAACGAAAAATATTTCTGAACCAGGAAATTTTTCCAAATATGAAAATTATATTTATATAGGATTAATAATCTTATCTGTTCTCATTTTCTTTAAAGACGGAATATTCAGCGGTAAAGTCTTTGCTACAAGCGATAATCTTGCTTTTGACAGCTTTAAAACTTTTTTAAACGATGCGAAAAAAAGCGGGACTTTTGCATTATGGGTTCCATATATTTTCATGGGAATGCCTAATTTTCCGGTCATTGGATTCAATCCCCGATCCTATGATTTTTTATATACTATATGGGACGGTCTTTACTCATTCATTACTAATTCTGATTCGAATTCTGTTCTGCCAATTGTAATGTATTATGTGATATTCGGAATTGGATTTTATTTCTATTCCAAATATAAATTCAAGAGCAGATTAATAGCTCTATACTGTTCACTCTCTGCAACCTTTGCCACTGATTATATTCAGAGAATAATAGTTGGCCATAATACTAAAGTTATAGCCTTAGCATTTTTTCCTTTAATACTATTAACCATTGATAAACTGATCGATTCCTTTGGTCAAAAAAAATCTCTTTTTTCTTTTTCAAATCTTCTGAACTTCGTGTTTCTCGCTGAAATGCTTCGTATCCAGCTTAACTCGAATCATATGCAGATGATCTTTTATTCATATCTGATGATCGGCACTTATCTTCTATACCTCATTATCTACAGCGTTGTAAAAAAAATAAATTTGAGCGGCATAATTAAAGCAAGTGTTTTTTTTGTAATAGCAGCTTTGATTGCTGTAGCTATGAGTGCGGATGTATTAATGACAATGAAAGCCTACAATAAATACTCTATACGTGGTGAAGCAAGTATTTCAGCAAAGGTAGACACTAAAGTTGAGAATGATTCACCATTGGATTATGAATATGCCACAAACTGGTCATTCAGTCCAGGCGAAGTGATCACATTTCTGCTTCCTTATTATTATGGATTCGGTGATGTTGAAGTTCAGGGACAAAAATCAAATCTTTATTGGGGACAAATGCCGTTTACAACTAATCCAATGTATTTTGGCGTGATCACTCTTGTTCTTTTCGTAATAGGAGTTTATTATAATTTCAGAAAAAATCCGGTTGTCCAGGCAATGACGGTCATTGCAGTTTCATTTTTAATTTTATCCTTCGGAAGAAATTTTTCTTTGCTGTACGATCTCTTCTTTAATTATTTCCCCTTCTTCAGCAGCTTCCGAGCACCGGTTATGATCCATCATTTTATGGACATTGCGATTGTAATAGTTGCGGGGTTTGGACTAAAGTCAATCGTTGATATTGCAAAAGATAATTTTCACACGGAGAAGTTTAAGAAATTGTGCTATGTTTTTTTTGGAATAGCAGGACTGATGTTTATTATTTCAATTTTTGGGTTTGAAAATTCGTACAGCTCATCGATCAATTCAAGTCCGCTGATAAATAAGCTGAAGCAGCAGGGCGCAAGTGCACAGCAGATCAGCCAGTACACAAAACAAATTTCCACAATTGCTTATGAAAATGTAATAAGCGATCTGCGGCTTCATGCATTTTTTATTATACTGGTTGTAGGACTGGCATATATGTATGCAACCAGAAAACTGTCTCTGAAATTATTTCTGGCGGGGACTATTCTTATTGCATTGGTAGATCTGTGGAACGTGAATTTTAAAACTCTCCATTGGGACAATCCGGGTGATCAGAAAGGTGAATTTGCTGACAAAGATTATACGACCTGGCTATTGAAAACTAATCCTGATACATATTCATATCGTGTTGCCGAGTTCAGCGGAGGCCGTCTGACAACTAAGAATAACCTCGCTTATTACAGATTGCATTCATTCAACGGATATCAGGGAGCTAAGATCAGAGTTTATCAGGATGCCATTGATATTGCAGGCGGAGAAAATCCTTTGCTTCTGACACTCGGCGGAGTGAAATATATTATTTCCGATAAACAGCTGCAGGATACTTCATTGGTTCAGGTTTTCAAGGGAACAAAATTAATTTATGAGAACAAAAACTTTATAGGTGAAGCTTTTTTTGCTGATGAATATAAAGTTGAAAAAGATATTAACATACTTAATCTCATTCGCGATGTTAAGTTTGATCCAAAGAAAACTGCCTATCTTGAAAAAGATATAAGTCAGAAAATTGATAAGCCTGATTCGGCTGCTTATGCCAGGTTAGTAAAAGGTGACATACACGAACTTGAGTACGAGGTCAATGCAGGCGGAAATAATCTGCTGGTTTTCAGCCAGATATATTTACCATTTGGATGGAAGGCGTATTTAGACGGAAAAGAAACCGAATTTTTTAAGACGGATTATTTTCTCAGATCAATAATTATTCCGCAGGGGAAACATTCAGTTTCTTTCAGATACGAACCATCAACCTATTATACGGGCAAGCAAATCAGTCTTGGCGCAAATATTCTGCTTACACTAATTTTTGTTGCCGGAATTTTTGGATATGTAACAAACCGTAAAAAAGTTATTGATGTTAAAAAAGACACAGAAAAAAATTAACACAGCAATTTTAATAATACATTGTTTTTAGATGTAAAAGTCTCTAAGTTTTTTTAAAAAAAAACTAAAGGAGGAAACATTGTTTAATAAAAGACTTTTTAATTCAGCATTATTAAGTATTCTTTTCACCTGTAATTTTCTCTATGCTCAATCAAATCTGTATATCAGATTAAATACTTCCAACGGAGAAACTGCATATATCGCAGACAATTATTTGAACACTCATTTCCCCAATCACCCTGATCTGATTGCAATATCATGGACCAATGGTGATGCGGCAAGCGCCAGGACTCTGTTCAAATTTAATCTTGCAATGATTCCGTCCGGCTCGACAGTGACAAGTGCAAAGCTTTCTTTATTTGCAAATCCTTCAAACAATAATGCCAATCATTCCGGCCCGAATCAATCTTATCTAAGAAGAGTAGTTTCGCCATGGACTAAAGATTCTGTATTATGGGAGCCGCAGCCAGACTTTACACATCATAATGAAATTCTGTTACCGATGGTAACCGGAACTCAAAACCTTATAGATATTAATGTTACCAACCTTATTAAAGACATGATACAGAATCCTGCGCAGAATTTTGGATTTATTTTTATGCAAAGATTTGAATATATATACCGTTCGGCAAATTTTGCTTCCATCACATGTCCTGACAGTACATTACGTCCGCTTCTTAAAATACAGTTCGATACACCTTTGCCTGTAGAATTATCATCATTCACATCAACATCCGATGAGAGAAATATAACTCTTAACTGGAGTACTGAAACAGAAAATAATAATTCAGGATTTGAAATTCAGAGATCAACTATGAAAGACTGGTCTGTCTGGAATAAAGTTGGTTTTGTAAATGGAAACGGGAATACAAATTCGGGCCATGACTATAAATTTGAAGACAACAACTTATCTTCGGGAAGATACAAATACAGGTTAAAGCAAATTGATTACAACGGTAATTTTAATTATTATGAATTGGCTGCCGATGCAGTTATAGGAGTTCCATTACAATTTTCTTTGTCACAGAATTATCCCAACCCGTTTAATCCTTCAACAAAAATAAACTTTGATATTCCTCAGGATGGAGTGGTTATTTTGAAAGTGTATGATGTAAGCGGAAGAGAAATTATAACACTATTGAATGAATTTAAAAGTGCGGGATATTATTCACAGGTGTTTGATGCCGGTAACTTAACAAGCGGAGCTTATTTTTACACGCTGAAATCAGGAGATGTAAATTTATCAAAAGAGATGATCCTTGTAAAATAATTTTTAATATAGTTATTTAATAGGGTAGTCTGAATATTCGGATTACCCTATTGTGTTTCAAGCATATTTAACATGGAAAATTAAATTTGGCTGATCCAACGGTTTAGCATTGCTAACCTCCAGATAATATTTGAATATTTATTGCTTCCGTTTTTGAATTCATTTAACAGAGTCTGAGTTTTATTTCTGTCTATGAAGTCAAGCTTATGGTAATCGATATTCAACAGATGATTTAAGGAACCCCGGAGCCAGTGCACTTCGCCGGGAGTTACAAAACCTTTCTTATCCCGTCGTTCTGAAATTTTCTTTGGCAGAATATTTGCCAGAGACCGTCTCAAGATATATTTTGTTTCCGAGTTATTTATTTTAAAATCATTTGGCAGTGTAAAACAAAGCTCGACGATCCTGTGATCCAGAAAAGGTACCCTTGATTCTATTGAATGGCACATGGAATTAAAGTCTACGCTATATAGAATAGAAGGAAGAATGGTATGATTTAAAGCATGATAAAGAAAGTTGTTTGTTTTGTTTGTGTTTTTATGCTTTAAATAAAAAAGATCTTTCCCGTTTTTGTGATTAAGAATATTACCGTTGTATTTATATTCTAAATGATAAAGCTTATTTTCATCGTTAATAACTGACAAAAATGTTTTAGAGTATATGTCCAGAGTTTTTTTCAGATCATAGGAATGATAATTTTTAAAATTATTAATTAAGGAATTCCCCTTAAAAAATCTGAATTCCGAAAACTCATCAGCGAATAACCTGTAAAAAGTGTGCATATAACCGCCCATAGATTCATCGGCGCCCTGCCCGTCTATAGTAACAATAATACCTTCTTCTCTTGCAAGCTTCATTACAAAATAATGAGATATAAGCGAGCTTCCGTTTAATGGAATACTAAACTTTTTGAAAATATCTTCAAAGGAATTCTCGATTTCGGATTCGGAAGGTGAAATATAAAACGGAATCAGGTCCGGATATTTAGTTATCACTTCTTTTACAAAAGGTCTTTCATCAAACTTATTATCCATTCCTTCATAATATGCAGTGAAGCTTTTTATTTTTTTGCCGTTATTAATAATCGAAAGCGCGGATGCCATGCAGCTGCTGTCTAATCCACCGCTCAGGCAAACACCTAAAGGGACATCACTCCTGTTATGAAGCATCATTGAATTAAAAAACAGATCTCGGAATTCACTGCATTTGTCTTCAAATGAATCATTATTGCTTGCGGTGAAATCGTTAATATCCCAGTATCTTTCCACAGAGATCCCAGATCCTTTTAAGAATAAATTGTGAGCCGGAGGTAAGTTCTTAATTACCTTAAAATAAGTTTCATCTTCATAATTCAGCCAGCCCAGCTGAAGTCCTCGGTAAATCTGATCTACATTAATTTCATTCGTATAGGCAGGCGTTAACTGAAGCGCTTTGATTTCAGACGCAAAGAAAAAATCTGAATTATCCTTTATGTAAAGAAAAGGTTTTATACCAAACCTGTCACGGGAGCAAAATAATTCTTTCTTTGTTTCGTCCCAGACAGCAAATGCCCACATTCCCACAAACTTCTTTACACAATCTTTTCCCCACTCTTTATAAGAAGCTAATATAACTTCTGTATCAGACTCAGTTCTGAATTTGTAATTGAGCTTTAACAGTTCAGATTTAATTTCTAAATAATTGTAAATTTCTCCATTGAAGGTAATGGTAAGATCTTCATAATGAAATGGCTGATTGGATTCAGGAGACAGATCAATTATACTCAATCTGTTATGACCAAAGGCAATGTTATCGGAATAATATGTACCGGTATTGTCAGGACCACGGTGATTTGTACAAAGCAGCATTCTGTCTAAAATATTCTTCGAATCGATTTTATTTATATCGGCATAAAATCCGGCGATCCCACACATTCATTTTAAATTTAAATTAAAAAAAGTTCAAATATAATATTTACAAGAACTGCATAAGAAGAATTAAGACTTTAATCTGTTCTGTTAAACCTTATCCCATATCTTGAAAGATATTTAATTGTTTCTTCACCTAGATCATTTGAACCTGCTCTTTGTTTAGATTCAAGGTCTGCCCACATTGCACCGGTATCAGATATTGAACTCCTCGTGTTATTATTCATCTTTACAAGGCTTAATAAAAAAGCATTTTTGTTAAGCAGCTTTTTCATTTCGTCAGTTAAATCTGAATTGAGGTAGATCAGATTATATTTAATATCTTTCTTTATAATTGTTGTCTGAATAAAAGTGCTCTTTTTTTCAACATCAACATTTAATTTATGATACTGAAGATATAGGAAATACTCTTCTAATATACCTGTAAGTATATTGTTTTTGTCTTCCGCTGTAAGTTTTTTAGGATATACATCTGAAGTTTTTATTATCTTTGCCGGAGATCCAGCAGCCAAACTGCCTGCCGGAATATCTTTTGTCACCAGAGAGTCCGCCCCTATTGTGCAGTCATCACCAATAGTCACACCAGGCATTATAAATATTCTCCATGGAAGCCAGACATTTTTGCCAAGTGTAATTGGAGCGAATGCAACAGGATATCCGTCAATTTTATTTTGCCAGGAACCATGAGTGAACAAGAGACAGTGACCTCCTATTCCGGTGTCATCACCTATAATTACAGGTCTTGTTGTATTGATAAAAGACTGCTTCATAATTGTTGTTCTCTTCCCCATTCTCAGAAGTGATTCCGGTGATGCAAGACCTCCGATAAAAACCTGCTCTGTAATTTTTGCATCATCATCTATTTCTATTCTTTCAGTGTCGATGACCGTTTGCGAACCAACACTTACAAACCGTCCTATTTTAATTTCCCTTCCCCGGATAAATGTGAACATGCTGATTTTTGTGTGATCTCCGATTTCAATCTCATCTCCGATTATTACTGAACCAAATCCTATCCTGACTCCTTTGCCGATCTTTGCGCCACCTGCTTTATAAAAAATTATTTTCAGAAAAGAAGGCAGTATACCGGTAAGCATTTTGAATTTCTTCGACAGGGATGAATTTTTTATCAGCATTAATATTTATTTGTTAATAATTCTTTCTGGGTAATGCATTCGTATTTATTTTCATAAAAATACCCGAGTATATCTTTATATGCATCAAGATAGCCGTGAAATTTATAGTTGGAGAAGAAGTTATTATGCCATAATATAGAAATTACGCAGTTAGAATTATTCTTTTCAAAATATGAGATCACTTTTTTTGCAATGTCCCCGGCTGGTAATTTTTCATAACCGTAAAAAGTCTGATCCATTATATTAAGAGGAACTTCCAGAAAATCGAATCGTCTTTTATTCTCAATGTCGTAGGGATGAAATGGAAGTCCGTAACTGTTTCTAAACCCAATTACATCAGCAAATCCCACACTTGAATCTAACCTTACTCCCGATTGCTGTATGTCTCTGTATGCTGAAGGAAGCTTAAATTTTAAATAGTGGTACCGGTTTCCTTCCGGTAAAAAACCAAGCTTATTTATTTCATCTTTAAAACTCTCTTTTGAAATGCTTTTATGAAGACCATTTTCCCAACCTCTTTCATTAATAACATTTATGAAAGTTCGGATCTTTTTATCATTGATTGAATAATCTGAGTTTCTTTCCAGCTTATTAAGTTTTCCTTCATTCACCAACCAGTAAAACGCAGATTTAAAATCATATTCGCCCTCGATATTCATAATTTTATCAATGTTAAGCCAATCAGGTCTTTGCAATGCAGCATTTAAAAAAAGTCTGAGTATAACACCGAATCTTTTATGTTTTAATGCGTTGAATCCATCCTGTAACAAAGCTCCATGGATGGTATCTATGTCATGTGAAAGAAAAAACCGGGTCTTAGGAGCACTTTTAAAAACCTGATTTAATTTTCTATTTGATTTATACAGTTTATCAAAAAGATCCTGAACTAAATTATCCTCAATATTTTCAAAATGATACTGATAACTATTACAATACTTAAACCTGTTGTATTCATCCGGATCCGTATCGCCATATTCCTGAAAGCTGTTTATAAGGTAAAATGCTGAGCATAGATAATCAACGCTTCCGTCTTTTGTTTTTATTGTACAATCATTCTTAAAATATTTTTTAAAATCATAAACTCCCGAATTAATATCTTTAAAAAATTCTTCCGATATCTGAAGGTCTGAGGGTATTGTATTAGATATTATAAAATCAGCAGTGCCGGCTTCTTCAACAAACAGAAACTCTATTTTTTTATTCTTCAGAAATACTTCGAAAATGTATCTTACAGCCTCCCGGGAGATTAAAGCATCGTCAATATATATTTTCACGGTGAGATTTTAAAAAGTGCATTGATAAAATTAAAGTATAATTTAGCTAACTTATATAACTAAATATTTTCTCACACACTCAACAAATTGTTAAATTGAAATTTTCCCGGAAGATTAAAAAATAAATTTTCAAATATATCAATTATTCGACGTCTGAGCTATTATCCGTTTCAATTTATCCGGATGCAGCCACAAATTAAAAATCCCTTAAAGAATTGTATTTAAAAAGTCATAGTACTATTTTCCAAACAAAAAATTAATATTATATGATGAAATCAAATTCTCTTAAAGCCTTATTTTTATTATTTTTAATTTTTGCTTCATCGCAGTTTTACGGATGCGGTTATAATAAGCTTGTAACACTGGAAGAAGGTGTTAACTCTGCGTGGTCACAAGTTGAAAACCAGTATCAGAGAAGAGCGGACCTGATACCAAATCTTGTAAAAACAGTTCAGGGAGCTGCTGACTTTGAAAAGAGTGTTCTCACGGAAGTTACTGATGCGAGAAGCCGGGTAGGACAGATGAAATTATCTGCAGAGGATTTGAGTGATCCGGCAAAGTTTGAGCAGTTCCAGAAAGCGCAGGATCAGCTTTCAAGCGCACTGTCGAGATTGCTTGTTGTTTCAGAAAATTATCCTCAATTGAAATCGAATGAAAATTTTCTTCAGCTTCAGTCGCAGCTTGAAGGTACAGAAAACAGAATCTCTGTCGAACGAAGACGGTATAATGAAGTAGTGCAGAATTATAATACTGAGGTCAGAAGCTTTCCGACTTTAATTGCGGCAAAAATTTTCGGCTTTAAGGATAAGGAATATTTCAAATCAACCCCGGGAAGTGATAAGCCGCCGGGAGTGGATTTTGATTTTAAGAAGAAAGAAAATAAATAGTTATTTCCTCATTGAATGCCATGTTAGTCCCGGGAAACTTGCCGGATAATGCAGCAGGGATTCATAATAATTATCTATCTTAGAAGAGATTCTCAAATTTCGGAATTTTATAATTTCTAAAATTATTCGTTAATTGCCCGCTTCGTGAACCAATGGGGCATTACTCATAAAAAGATTTGCAGGCTGTCATAATGGCGGGCGGATTCGGGACCAGGTTAAGACCATTGACCAATAACATTCCGAAACCAATGGTTCCCATCGTTAATAAACCCATACTCGAGCACATAATAAATCTTTTGAAGGCACATTCAATAGAAGATTTTGTGATTTTGCTTTTTTATATGCCTGATGTGATCAAAGAATATTTTGGTGACGGAGGAAAATTTGGTGTAAACATTAAATATATTGTTCCGGAGGAAGATTACGGAACGGCGGGTGCAGTAAAACTTTCCGAACAATACATACAGGATAAATTCATAGTTATCAGCGGTGATGTTCTTACCGATTTTGATCTGACATCAATAGAAGAATTTCACGACGATAAAAAAACCATTGCAACTCTTTCATTATACAGCTCGAAAAATCCCCTTCAGTTTGGAATTGTACTGACAAATACTCAGGACAGAATAGTCAGATTTTTGGAGAAACCTTCTTCTTCGGAAGTTTTTTCAGATACAATTAACACCGGCATATATATATTCAATAAGGAAATTTTTAACTTCATTCCTCAGGGGGAGAGTTTTGATTTCTCCAAAGATCTTTTTCCTTTGTTATTAAAACATGATATTCCGATTTACGGTTTTAAAACCAAAGGCTACTGGCGTGATGTAGGAAATCTTGAGGAATATATTGATGCCAATATGGATACGCTTAAAGGAAAGCTCAGATACATTCAGGATTCCGATAACAAAGGTAATTGCATAAGTCCGAAGGCGAAGATAGATAAATCCGCAATAATTGAAAACAGTATTTTAGGGGATAATGTAGTTGTAGAAAATGATGTTGTCATAAAAAATTCTGTTCTATGGGATAATGTAAAAGTAGAAGCTGAATCAAGACTTTTGTTTGATGTGATCGGGCGAAACTGTTTTATAGGAAAGGGAACAAGGATAAATGATTATGTTTTCATCGGGGATAATTGCAGCATTGGCCGTAATGTTTTCATAAGTTCAAGCATAAAGATATGGGACAATAAACATATTGAAAATAATGACAAGATAACCCGGAGTGTAATTTATGATGACAGATTTTTCAGCGATCTGTTTACTAACTCACGAATTACGGGTCTTTCAAATCTGCAGATAAATCCTGAGTTTGGTGCTAAGCTCGGCTCGGTCTATGGTGCATTCATCGGACATGGCGTAAAAATATTAATTGCAAGAGACAGTGATCACATATCAAATATGATCAAGCGTTCTATTTCGAGCGGCATGATGTCCGCAGGAATAAATGTAATTGATTCCCAGGTGATCCCGATTCCTATACTAAGGCAGGAGCTGAAAAGCGGACAAGGCATAGGAGGCATCTTTGTAAGAAAGTCTCCGTTTGACAGGATGTCAACAGATATAATTTTTTTTGATAAGGACGGCAGGGATCTTTCCGGAAATAAAACCAAATCAATCGAAAGATTATTTTTCAGCGAGGAATACCGCAGAGCAGATTTTGATAAAGTCGGCACAATTAAATATCAGGAGAGGACAAATGAAAAATATACAAATCATTTTCTGAGCTGTCTGGATCTTCTATCAATAAGAAAAAAGAAATTTAAAATTGTTATAGATTATTCATACGGAATTGCTTCAACTATATTTCCTAATATTCTTGGAGAGCTGAATTGTGATGTGGTTTCTTTATCAGCGCATCTTGATTCGGAAAAAACAACACGCTCGATTGATGATTTTCATACCTCACTGAACCATTTTTCATATATTGTAAAATCGCTTCACTATGACATTGGCTTTACAATAGACGCCGGAGGTGAAAAGATCTGGCTGGCAACAGCCGGCGGAAGTGTGCTCGATGGCGACAGGATGCTGGTGCTTATATTAAAAATGTTCCTTATAGTTTCAGACAATGTGAAGAAGATCGCTGTTCCGGTGCAGGCAACAAGAGAAGTTGATCTTGTAGCGAATGAATTCGGTGTTGAAGTACTGCGTGTAAAGGATACACACTATTCAATGATGATGGCATGTGATGACAAGGATGTCAGCTTTGTAGGCGGGACGAGAGGAGGATTTTTATTTCCTGAATTTTTATATTCAACCGACGGAATGTTCTCGGTTGCAAAAATTTTAGATCTTATTTCGCGAAGCAATCAGTCTATTGATGAGCTTGACGGTACAACCGTGAAATTATGTATGCTTAAAGAAAACATTATCTGTTCAAGAGAAGAGAAGGGGAGTATTATGAGAAAATTTATGGAAGACACTGTGCAATACACACAGGTCCTTATAGATGGAGTAAAGATATTTGTTGATGATCAAACGACAGTTTTATGCATACCTGATAAAGACCGCAATATAGTACATTTAAATGTAGAATCTCCCACAGAGAACAGATCAAAGGAACTGTTAAATGAATTTAAAAAGAAGATAGAAAGTTATCTGAAAAGCGAATAGAATGGTTAAAGTATATAGTTAAAGAGATCTTTAGATTTGTGTGTATTTGGGATGTTTGAAGTACTTATAATTTATATAAGTTCAGCGGCTTTAAAATTGTCAGGTTTTAAAAACAAAAATAAGAATTATTAAAAATTTTTTCTAAAATAATTTACAGGGGATAAGAATTTTATATTTTCCCCACATCTGCGATGAAAATAAGCGATATCTTAAGCGAAAAAACAATATCTGTTGACATTGAGGCTGCAGAAAAGGATGATGCAATTAATAAGATGATCGATCTGGCAGCGAACTCAGGTTTGATGCTGAATATTGATAAAGTAAGAGATTGTGTATTTGAGCGTGAAAGGCTTGTATCCACCGGCGTAGGAAAAGGATTTGCTATACCTCACGGAAAGACCGATGAAATTAAAGATATTGTTGCTGCATTTGCAATTTTTAAAAGTCCGATCGATTTCGATTCTATCGATGTTGAACCGGTAAAATTTATTTTTTTAATTGTAGGTAAAGAAAGCTTACTCAACGCTCATATCAAACTCTTAAGCAGAATATCCCGTCTTATGAACAAAGATGAATTCAGGAATAAGCTTGCTGAAGCAAAATCATCCGAGGAAGTCCTTACCCTTTTCCGAAATGAAGAGCAATCTTATTTCGATATTTAATAATCCTTTTAATTAATTTCAGACAGTCAGAAAGTTTGAACAGCTTCAAATTTTTTTGTAAATTTTTTAACAAAATCCTTAACTTAAATTCTTGCTTTGACTGAATCAGTAAATTATTTTCTTTCCATTGAAAATCCTTTTACACATTATTGCGAGGTAGAAGTTTCCTTAAAAGATCTGGCGCAGGATACGCTTGTATTCTCGATGCCTGTGTGGACTCCCGGATCTTATCTCATCAGGGAATTTGCAAGGAATGTTGAGAATGTAAAAGCGGAAAACTTTAAAGGATTGGGTCTTCAATTAGAAAAAATAAATAAGAATTCGTGGAAGGTTAACACAAATGATCAAAGTGAAGTAAAGCTTAAATATAAAGTTTACTGTAATGAGCTTACCGTCAGAACAAGCTCTGTCAACAGCGAGCATGCTTTCATCAGCGGTGCAGGAGTTTTCATGTCAATACACGGATTTGAAGATAAAAAATGTATGTTGAAAATAAACTGTCCTGCGGATTGGAAAAAAATTTCTACAGGATTAGAGGAGGAATCGGAAAGTATTTACACTGCAGAAAATTATGATTTACTTATTGATTCACCAATTGAAATAGGAAATCAGAAAATACTGGAGTTCGAGATTAACCGGATAAAGCATTATATTTGTGTTGCAGGCAGAGGGAATTATAAAGAAGACATTATAATAAATGATTTCAAAAAAATCGCTGAAGTGGAGATAAAATTATTTGGCGGAAATATTCCATACAAAAATTATACATTTATTCTTCATCTTGTTGAAAAGGGCGGTGGTGGACTGGAGCATTTGAATTCATTTGTTGCACAGGCAAGCCGTTGGATCTTCAATGATGAAAAGCTTTATAAAAAATTTCTCGGACTTGTATCACACGAATTTTTCATCTGTGGAATGTAAAAAGAATCAGACCTGAAGAACTTGGACCCTTTAATTATCAAATTGAAAATTATACCCGGAGCCTGTGGATTGCTGAAGGGTGGACAAGCTTCTATGACGATCTTATACTGAGAAGATGTAAAGTTCTGGATAATAAAGAATACTTAGAATTTCTTGATGTACCGGTTAATGATATCATGAAATTTTCAGGTCGCTTCAAACAGTCGCTTGCGGAATCAAGCTTTGATACCTGGATAAAATTTTACAGGAAGGATGAGAATTTCAATAACTCACAGGTGTCATATTATACAAAGGGTGCTCTTACAGCGTTGATGCTGAATATTGAGATAATTAAAAATACGGAAGCTGAAAAATCACTCGATGATGTATTGAGGATGCTTTATGAAGATTATAAAAAAGACGATACCAAAGGCTATACTGAGGAAAGGGTAAAAGAAGTTTGCGGGATTGTATGCGGTAAAAGACCGGATGAATTCTGGGAAAATTATATTTACGGAGTTAAGGAGCTTCCGCTTCAGTCGTATTTAAATGAATGCGGTCTGATGCTGACTGATGAAAATGAAACTGTGTCGTGCTCTCTCGATATCGAATATAAAAATGGCAATAATAAATTACTTATCACAAAAGTTTATGAAGGCGGATCTGCGTATGAATCGGGATTGAATGCAAATGATGAATTGATAGCTCTTAACGGCACAAGAACAGACCTTGTTCTGACAAAAACATTACTTAAAAATTGTTCGGAGGGAGAAGAGATCAAAACACTTATCAGCCGTGAAGGAATTATAAAAGAAATAAATGTAAAGCTTTTAAAACCTCTTCCGAAATATAAGATCCGGGAATCAGAAAATAAAACTGTATCCCAACAAAGATTTTTAAACAAGTGGCTGGAAGGCTAAGAATCAGTCACTGAAAAAAAATAATTCAAGATTATGAAAACTATAGTTCTTATTTTTATTTTTTTATTATTAAGCTTCAATCTTGTATCAGCGCAATATCCGAATGTACTTATTACAAATATGAACTCACCCAATGAGCCGACCATTTGTATTAATCCGAAAAACACAAATCAGGTAGTTGCAGGTTCAAACCTTAACCTTTATTATTATTCCACTAACAGCGGATTCAACTGGAGTAAAGGAACCCTTACATCAACGTTCAGCGTATGGGGAGATCCGTCAATAACTGTTGACACTGCAGGTGTTTTTTATTACGGGCATCTCACTAATTCTGCGAGCAGTTATTTTATTGACCGGATAGTTATTCAAAAGTCCACTAACGGAGGCATGAACTGGAGCAACGGTACGTTCACCGGTTTTATTCCACCCAAGCAGCAGGACAAGGAGTGGCTGTGCGTGGATCCGCGGAATAATATTATTTACACTACATGGACACAGTTTGACAGTTATGGAAGCAGCAGCACGTTAGACAGCTCTAACATATTATTTTCACGTTCAACGGATGCCGGAAGCACGTGGAGAAGCGCTACCAGGATAAATAAGAAGGCAGGGGATTGCATTGACGGAGACAATACAGTAGAAGGGGCAGTACCATGCGTAGGACCTGACGGACAAATTTATGTTTCATGGTCAGGACCTCTTGGAATAGTGATGGATAAATCTACTGACGGAGGTTTTACATGGCTCAGTGAGGATAAATTTGTAACTGCACAGCCTACCGGCTGGGATTACGACATACCCGGAATCAGCAGAGCAAACGGACTTCCTGTAACTGCGTGTGACATTTCCAACGGACCTTACCGCGGCAATTTATACATTAATTTTTCAGACCAGAGAAATGGTTTAACCGACACCGATGTCTGGTTTGTAAAATCAACTGATCAGGGAAATACATGGAGCACCGTAAAAAGAGTTAATAATGATTCGCCCGGAAAACAGCAGTTCTTTACCTGGATGACAGTTGATCAGGCAACAGGAATTATTTATTTTGTTTTTTATGACAGAAGAAATTATGCAAATACTCAGACTGATGTTTACATGGCAAAGTCTACAGATGGCGGCGAAACATTTCAAAATTTTATTGTAAGCTCCACTCCTTTCATTCCAAGCTCATCTGCATTCTTTGGTGATTATACTAATGTAACGGCATATAATGGTAAGGTAAGACCAATTTGGACACGGCTGGATAATTCATCATTGAGCTTATACACTGCTATTGTGGATTTTATGACAAACGTGAAGCAGATTAATTTAACCGCTCCTGAATCATTAAGACTTTATGATAATTATCCGAACCCTTTTAATCCGGTAACAAAGATAAAATTCGATGTTTCGAAAGATGTTGCCTCAGGTATTACAATTAAGATCTATGATTCGAACGGAAAGGAATTAGAAAAGCTGGTTGACGGAAGCTTTATTCCGGGAACATATGAAGTAGAATGGAACGCTTCTAATTATGCTACGGGTGCTTACTATTGTAAACTTGAATCCAGCAGATTTTCAGCCACAAATCTGATGGTCCTTATAAAATAAAAATTAAACAAAGCAAAAATTTAAAGGGCATAACAAATGGTAAATATAACTCAAAGTAAGATAGTTACAGCTAGCAGTGAAGCAGAACTTGAAGTAATAGTTCAGAAAGAGGTTGTCGAGCAAGGCTGGGAGGCATCTGGTCCGGTAGTGAAGAATCCGGACGGAACATTTTCACAGAGGCTGGTAAAATAAATTATTTTTTTCATTAATTACAATCAAATACAATTTATATTTATGCTTTATCTTCTGCTTTGTATGGTTGTAATCAGAGGTAAAAATCCAACCGAAAATCTTTGCAAAAATAAACCTATGTAATATTAATTCAGCGGGTAACAATCTTCAGATCCGCTTACTTTAGCACACTCAAGTTGAAATTATATAATTATTTTTAGAGAATATTATTCTTATTTTAAATTAATCTTAATCAAATCAATTAAATTATATGAAAATTTTATCACTTCTTCTTGGAGCTGTAATGATTGTTTTAATTTCTTTTTCATTAAACAATCCTACTACCAGTCAGAATGTACTTTCCAATTTTTACGAAGATAAGAATTATACCGAAGGTGAAATTATTGTAATGTTTAAATCACCGATAAATGTAGAGGCATTTATAAGCAACTATTCAAGCATAGATCTCAGTGTAAAGGAAGTTCTTGTTCCGGACATGAACATTTATTTACTTCAGTATAATGTGTCAAGATCTCTTCCGGTGGATGCGCTTTTGTCAGTAATGCGAAATAACAATGTCGCCATCGCACAATTCAATCACAAAGTGAGCGAGCGTTTCATTCCAAATGACACAAGATTTGCAGAGCAATGGGATAAGAATAATACAGGTCAGACAGGCGGAACTCCTGATGCAGATATCGATGCTCCGGAAGCATGGGAAAATTCCATAGGAGGTCTGACTGTGGCAGGTGATACTATTGTTGTTGCGATTGTAGACGGCGGTCAGCAGATCGATCATCAGGATCTTGATACCTGGAGAAACTGGGCAGAGATTCCCGGAAACGGAATAGATGATGATAATAACGGTTACATTGATGACGTC
>JBDTWU010000125.1:0-5273 GCA_040006535.1 bacterium
CCATTTTCTTTCCGTTCTTGATTTCCCAGAATTCCTGTCCTGTGAACTGAAAATTGTATCTCTGCATATCAATGCTCCAGCTTCCGTCACCAATTATTAATATCGCATCTTCAGTATCTGCTATCATATCATCAAGGCTTCTTTTTTCTTCCGAGGGTTTTAATGAAACATTAGGCATTCTCTGAATAGGAAAATGTGACCAGCTGTCAGCATATGCACATCCGTATGATACATCATTGTTAATATATTTCGCCTGCTCTCTAGTCGTTTGATAATTTACAAACATGCCATTCTTAATGATCGGAAACTCTGTCGTCTGCACTCCATCATCATCATAGCCGCGTGTTGCAAGACCGTATTTCTGAGTCCGGTCAGCTGTAAGATTGATTATGTCAGAGCCATATTTCAGTTTACCAAGTTTGTCTGTCGTCATAAAGCTTGTACCTGCATAATTTGCTTCATAGCCCAGAGCCCTGTCAAGCTCTGTCGGATGTCCGCATGATTCGTGTATTGTCAAAAATAAATTATTTCCATGAATGATCACATCTTTCTTTCCCGGAGTTACACCTGGTGCTTTTAATTTCATTTTAGCATGTTCAACCGCAGTTTCAATTTCACTTTCAAATCCATACTCTCTTATGTATTCATACCCTTTGCTCATAGGAGGCGATAACACTTTCCTTGACTCAAACTGACCGCTGGCTTTATCAATCAGAGTTGGTTCGGTCTGAGCCCATATCCTGTAAAGATCCTGAGTAATGTATGAGCCTTCAGATGACGCAAAGTATTTCCATTCATTTATAAACCACATAAACGAATCCACATAGTCTGCTCCGAAAGATTTTGCGATTTTATTATATTTCAGCTGAAGTTCGATCTTATCAGTTATTGAAATTTCGAAGGGATTTATTTCTATTGGTGTTTTATATGTATCGGTAAATGCCTTTGTATTCACGAGCTCTACAGGAATTCTCTGCAAAATCGAATTTGCTTTAGATATCTCGCATGCAAGAGCAGTAACCTTTGCTACCTCCTGTTCATTCACAAATGCACTGGACGCAAACCCCCATGTGCCGTTTATTAGAACTCTTACACCGAACCCCAGATCCTCGCTGTCTGAAATGCCCTCTACCCTGTCTTCATTTGTACTTATCCGCTGATTTCTGTTCTTGCAGACCCTTATGTCGGAATAAGAAGCGCCATTGTTCTTTGAAATGAAAATGGAAGTATCAGCCAGATTTCTAAAATCATTATCTGTAAATGCCAGGAAATTTTTTAATGATCTTTCATTTAAATTACCTTCAAAATTGTTTCTTCCTAATGCTCTTTCAAAAACACTTCCTGCTAATATTGCTCCGCAGCATCCGACCGTAGAAGACTTAATGAATTCTCTTCTGTGCATTTAAATTTTTTTATAATTTAATAAAACTATATTACAACTTCTTCTTTATTTGATGTCTCCGGAATTTCAGTTCTTGTTTTACACTGAGGACACTCAAGAAAATCTCCATCCTTTTTTGTGGTTTTTTTCAGAAGATAATTATTCCCGCAGTTTGTACATTCCTGCAATACAGGTAAGGTGTTTGCTATGAAGTCACAGTCCGGATATCTCGTGCATCCGTAAAAGAATTTTCCTTGTTTCGCTTTTCTTTGCAAGATCTCGCCCTGTTTGCATTTTGGACACGGGATTCCAAGAGTGATGGGCTTGATTCCGTTACACTTGGGATAATTTGTGCAGCCGTAAAATTTTCCGTACCTGCCTACTTTGATCTGCATATTAGCACCGCATTTGTCGCACATTACACCCTTTGACATTTCAAGATCTTTTTCTGTTGGCTGTATAAGCGCAAGAGCTCCCTTGCATTTTGGAAACCTTTCGCAGGATAGAAACTGTCCGTTGCGGCTCCATTTCTTCAGCATCTTTGCTCCGGTTTCTTCACCGCATTCGGGACATGTTATATCTGTTGGCTCAGCTAAATTTTTCTTGATGTCAGCAGCGATAGTGTCAGCAGCAGTCAGATCCTTATTAAATGGAATGTAAAAATCGTCCAGAACATTTTTGTATGTATTCTTCCCGTTTGCAATTGTATCAAGCTCTTCTTCCATCTGAGCAGTAAAATTAATATTTATCACATCATCAAAATGATTTGATAAAATTTTATTCACAGCTCTTCCCAGTATTGTCGCATACAATTTTTTTTCCATAATTTCTACATACATTCTGTTTAAAACCGTGGAAACTATTGCTGCAAAAGTGCTGGGTCTGCCAATTCCAAGCTTGTCAAGCTGCTTTATCAGACTGCTTTCTGTATAACGCGGCGGCGGATTAGTGAAGTGCTGATCTTTGCTGAGGCTTAACGCTTTCACAAAGTCATCAACATTCAGATCTGCCGGTATCAGTGTCAGGTCGTCATCATTTTCCGGATCATCGGGTTTATCAGTTGTATCTTCTTTTACATCTTCATAAACTTTTAAGAAGCCGCTGAACTTCATTACGCTTCCTGTGGCTTTGAACAAATAAATATTTTTGCTCCCTCTTGGAGAAAGTGCTTTTATGATTACAGTCTTCTGATCCAAAACTGCCTGCGACATCTGCGATGCAATAAATCTTTTCCAGATCAGATCATAAAGATTGTGCAGGTCTTTTCCAAGCTTCTTCATATCTTCCGGTCTTCTGTTCACATCAGTCGGTCTTATTGCTTCATGAGCATCCTGCGTATTTTTCTTTTTCGATTTAAATATTTTTGGCTGGTCCGGTAAGTAATCTTTACCATAATTTTTATTGATGAATTCCCTGGCTGAATCTATTGCTTCATTGCTCACTCGCGTAGAATCCGTTCTCATATAGGTTATCAATCCTACAAGGCCTTCCTCTTTGTTTCCTTCTGTACCTTCATAAAGCTTCTGAGCCAGCATCATAGTTTTCTTCGGGGAAAAACCAAGCCTCGAAGAAGCAGTCTGCTGTAAAACACTTGTTGTAAAAGGTGCAGGCGCATTTCTCTTAACTTCTTTTACCTGAATATCGGTAATAAGATATTTATTGTCTCTCAGCTCCTGCAGTATTTTATGTGCATCTTCAATGTTGGCAATGTGCGGCTTCTCGCCGTCAAACTTTAGCGTGTCATCATTTATTTTGTAAAGCTTGGCATTGAAAGATTTTGAAAGGCCGGAAGGTTTTGAAAATAATCCTTCGATAGACCAATACTCCACAGGTTTGAAATTTTCAATCTCATCTTCTCTTTCACAGATAATTTTTAATGCAACCGACTGAACTCTTCCTGCAGATAATCCGAAATAAAATGTCTTCCATAAGAACGGACTTACCTTATATCCGAGTATTCTGTCCATCACTCGTCTGGCAACCTGAGCTGAAACAAGATTATCATCTATCTTTCTCGATTTACTCATCGCCTGCTCGATCCCTGTCTTAGTGATCTCATTGAAAAGAACCCTGTGTATCTTTTTCTTGTCGATCACAACTTCATCCGCTATATCAGATGCGATCGCTTCCCCTTCCCGGTCCGGATCTGTCGCTATATAAACTTTATCAGATGATGATGCAATTTTTCTTAAGGAGTTAATTATATTTTCTTTTCCGGGAATAATGTCGAACGTTCCTTTATATCCGTTTTCAAGGTCAACATGTATCTTGCTTTTGGGAAGGTCTTTTATATGACCGACTGTAGCTTCGACTATAAAGTCTTTACCTAAGTATTTATTAATTGTCTTGGCTTTGGACGGTGATTCTACTATTACCAGTGATTTGCTCATTCGTTATTATATTAACAAAAATCTTTATGAAAAAAAATAAGATCCGGACAGCGCTAATGAATGGTTTCGTTATTATCAAGTACCATACGTTGAATGTAATTTGCAGAGTCTTCCAGCTCAAACAGAACAGATGATATAACAAGCTTAATTTCTTCAACACCGGCCTTTTGGTACCCTGCCATAAAAATCTTGTCAATGATAAGCTCTTCATCTATTTCAGAAATGATCTTTAGCTCTTTCAGTTGTATCAAATAACCCATGGCTTCAGTGGTCAGTATATTTTTTTCTGCATTATGGAAAATCCGGTGTGATTTAGAACCGGTGGATTTATCATTTAAAATTTTCTCCCCGGTCTCTATTCTTGAAAAGATCCATGCAAATGCGGTATTGATCTCTGCTTCCGTATATCCATCCCGGTTCAGTTTTTTTGTATCTATATCATTTATGTGCTTACTATTCTGTATCTCAGTAAGAATATAAACTATTATCTCGATAATTTTTGGCTGCATTTTATTTAATGTTTAAAAAATAATTTTCTTTTTTTCTGATTACCTGTTTTTGAGCTGCCGTTTTATCTTTGTATCCGCATAGATGCAACAACCCGTGAATTACAACTCTGCTTAACTCATTATTAAAACTTGTCTTATATCTGAGCGAATTACTTTTTACAGTATCAACGGAAATTAAAAGCTCTCCTTCGATCCCTTCCTCTTCATCTATATCGTAAAAAGTTATAATATCGGTTTCATAATCATGATCAAGATATTTCATATTATATTCCCTTATTAATTCATCACTGCAAAAGATCAGATCCAGTGAGGTGAAAATTTTTTTTTCCTTTTGTATAACATTGCTGATCAATTTCACCAATGCTTTTTTTAATTCTTGTTTTTCCCCGGAGACAGTAATAAAATTTTTCTTATATATTATACTTGTTTTCAAAACAATGCCTGTAACGTTACCAGTAATATAAAAACTCCTGAATTAATTAACTGTATCGGAAATAGAAAGTGCAATGGCTGATAGAAGCTTTTCAGAATTCAACTCCGAGAAATCTGAACGTAAGATCTTTTTATCCACATTTGCATAAAGCGCACAATCACCCTGCTTCGATACAATCAGCCCCGAAACAGTTGATTCAGCTTCCGAGATGAAGATCATTTCCTCAAGCATTTCGCTTACAATCAGGCTGACGCAGGATTGCAGCTGAAGATGTGTATTGTTGGTATAAACGGAGATAAGATAAAAGCCATTTTCCTCGGGAAAAATCTCCACACAAATATTCGAATTAATTTTTTCATTCTTAATATTTATGACATACGAGTTTTCTGTCTTTAAAAATTTTTCCGAGAAGAGATTTTCTATTTTCTCAAAATCTTCTTCTTTTATAGGACTTTTTTGAAGTGTCACCTGTAATAGTAAATTATTTAAAAACCCTAACTGAAAAATTCAATTAGGGTTAAGCTTCGTTTTTTATTTGCAATATTCTATTGAACAATTCT
>JBDTWU010000126.1:0-5179 GCA_040006535.1 bacterium
AGCCGCAGGAATTGTGACATCTGAATATGATGCGAAAACCGGAAAACACAGATTCAATGTTCATAAGGATCACGGTCTTGTCCTTAATGTTTTTTCAGATGATAAGATCCTGACAGATGTTCTGAAAGGAAATGCAGCAATAGGTCATACAAGATATTCAACAACAGGTTCCGGCGATAAGAGAAATAACATTCAGCCGTTCAAGGTAAATTATAAAGACGGTAATCTTGCTCTTTCCCACAACGGAAATCTTACGAATACAAAATCTCTCCGTGACAAGCTTCAGACAGACGGAACAATTTTTCAAACCTCGACTGACAGTGAGCTGATACTTCATCTAATAGCCAGGAGCAAAGAGACCAGTATCATCAATAAACTTCTCGAAGCGTTTTCGCAGGTTGCCGGAGCATATTCTTTGTGCATATTGACAGATGATAAATTATTTGCGATCAGAGATCCTTACGGTGTAAGACCATTTGCATTCGGCAAGCTTTTCGACAGCTATGTATTTGCATCCGAAACGTGTGCGTTTGATATTATAAACGCCGAATATATCCGTGATGTTGAGCCGGGTGAGATCATTATGATTGACAGGCAGGTAATAGCAGACAACAAGATAAAAACTTTTTCAATAGGCAAAGTTGAAAAATTTAAGCACTGCATATTCGAATACATTTATTTTTCAAGACCGGACAGCACAGTATTCGGAGAGAAGGTAGATAAAGTGAGAAGAAAGATCGGAAAGTCACTTGCGATAGAAAGTCCTCCACCGGGTAAAGATGTTCCAACAGATAAGAAAACAGTTGTGATAAATATTCCGGATTCATCAAACACCGCAACGCTCGGATACTTCAATGAAGCTGTCAAAAATAATACAGATGTAAAACATGAGATCGGATTGATACGAAGTCATTATGTCGGAAGAACATTTATTCAGCCGGGGCAGGACAAGAGAAAGATGAAGGTTAAAACGAAGTTCAATACAGTGAAAGGCGTGATTGAAAACAGGAAAGTTGTAATGGTAGATGATTCGATTGTCAGAGGCACAACTTCCAAATTGTTAGTGGAGCTGATAAAGAAAGCTGAGCCGAAAGAAATTCACCTTAAGGTCACATCTCCGCCGATAATTTCTCCGTGTTATTATGGAATGGATTTTCCTTCTGCAGATGAGCTGATTGCAAATGAATATAATCAGAATATTGAAGAGATCCGTAAATCATTGGGAGTAAATAGCCTTGCCTTTCTGACTATTGAGAAGCTTCTTGAAAGCGTTCCTTATTTTAATGAAAGAACAGATTACTGCACCGCATGTTTTACAAAAAATTATCCAATACCAGTGGAAGGGCTGGAAGAAATAAAGAAAGAAGAATTTGATGATTAAAAAATTTTAACCCATTGAGATAATTCAGCACCGGATTTAATTTAAGGCCTTATATTAATAAAATTTCAGAATGGACAAAGAACAAAAGGAATTTCATAAATCACGAAGGAAAGAATTTTCCAGGTTAATCGGCAAAGATTCGATTGCAATAATTTTCGGGAGCACGCATCAGAATAAATCATATGACGGTGATTTTGAGTTTAAACAGTTTAAGAATTTTTTTTACTTAACGGGTTTCACTGAACCGAATGCTGCGCTTATGATTTCCTCTTCTGCAATTAAGACCGGCAACGGTGAAGGTGCAGGATCTGCATCGGAAATACTTTATGTTCAGAAAAAAGATCCATTGAGAGAAACCTGGAATGGAAAAAGATTAGGATTTGGTAAAGTCCGGCAGGAGCTTGATATAGCCGGGGCAAAGGAAAACTTTGATCTTAAAAATACTTTAAACTCAATGTCTTTTTCAAAATTCAGAAAGCTTTATATAAATTTTTCTGAGGTAATAAAGCTCAACGGTGAGATGAATGAAATCATTACAGAGTTCATAAATAGATTAAATATCATTTCCTCAAATATAGAAGTTATAGATGCATCATACATCCTCGGAAAAATGAGAAGCGTTAAAACTCCGTATGAAATCATGATGATAAAAAAGGCCTGCGGCATATCTGCTGACTCTTATATTGAAACAATGAAAATAATTAAACCGGGGCTGAATGAATATCATGTACAGGCAAGTCTCGAATTTCATTATAAAAACAGCGGCAGCAGGGAAAATGCTTATCATCCTATTGTTGCAGGCGGAGACAATGCCTGCATACTTCATTACGAAAGCAATGATCAGATCCTGCAAAACGGAGATCTGTTGCTGATAGATTCGGGTGCAGAATATAATTATTACTGCTCAGACATAACACGGACTTTTCCTGTTAACGGAAAATTTACAGAGGAGCAAAAACTTATTTATAATATTGTACTGAAGGCAAATAAAGAGTGCATAAAAAAGATCAAGCCAGGCGTGAGCTATTTATATCTTAGAAATTTTAGCGATAAGATTCTGGCAGATGGCTTGTTCAGGGCAGGTTTATTGAAAGATAAGAAGAAGGTAAGAATGTATTCACTTCATGGAGTCGGTCATCATATTGGTCTTGATACACACGATGCTGTAACATCAGGCAAGACCGCAATGGAAGACAATGATAAACTTAAACAGGGAAATGTGCTGACGATCGAACCCGGTCTGTACTTCCCGAAAAATACTAAAGGCATTCCTTTAAAATTCCATGGCATAGGAGTGAGAATCGAAGATGATATACTCGTTACCCGTAACGGATGTGAAAATCTTACTAAAATCGTGCCGAAGGAAACTATTGAAATAGAAAGAGCAATGAGCGCAAAAACGACTTAGTCGAGCACCATAATTTTAAATTTACAATCTTAAGTAATTTATTTATTTTATTTTCCCTAAATATTTTCCGATGTCGTTAGATCTGAGCATATTAAACACTGAACAAAGAAAAGCCGTTGAGGAAATTGAAGGACCAAGTATTATTATAGCCGGCGCCGGCAGCGGAAAAACCAGAGTTCTCACATATAAAATTGCATACCTTCTGGAATCAGGAATAAGTCCGTTTGAAATTCTTGCATTGACCTTTACCAACAAGGCCTCAATTGAAATGAAGGAGAGAATTGCTAAGCTTGTAACATCCGGACATGAGAGGATATGGATGGGAACATTTCATTCTATCTTCGCAAGGCTGTTAAGAACTGAAGCGGAACTGCTGGGCTTCACGAGAAACTTTACTATTTACGATAGTGATGACTCATCTAATCTTATCAAGCAGCTTATGTCCAGCAATTCGATGGCGACAGACAATCCCACTCCAAAAGGAATTCACAGCGCGATAAGCAACCTGAAAAATAAACTAATCTTTCCGATAGAATTTTCATCTTTGGCAAGGACACCTTTCGACAGGAAAGTTGATATAATATACCAGGATTATCAAAAAGCATTATTTAAAAATAATGCTATGGACTTTGATGACTTATTAATAAAACCGATCGAGCTTTTCCGGAGATATTCCGAAATACTGGAAAAATATCAGGACAGATTTAAATTTATTCTCGTCGATGAATACCAGGATACTAACAAAGCACAGTATATGATCGTTAAAATGCTTTCGGATAAGCACAGAAATGTTTCAATCGTGGGTGATGATGCCCAGTCAATTTATAAATGGAGAGGCGCGGAGATACAAAATATCTTTGACTTTCAGGATGATTTTAAAGACTGCAAAATTTTTAAGCTTGAACAGAATTACCGCTCGACTCAGAAAATTCTTGCACTTGCAGATAATGTTATTAAGAGGAACCGTAAACAGATGGAAAAAAATCTCTGGACAGAAAATGCTCACGGAGAAAGCATACATCTCATTGAAACAATGACTGACCGTGATGAAGGCGTAAAAATATGCAAATACATTTTCGATGAGATGCAGAAGAAAAAGCTGAACTTTAAAGACTTTGTAATTTTATACAGAACGAATGCACAATCACGTACGCTTGAAGATTCACTGCGGCAAAATAATATTCCGTATCTTATCATAGGAGGCATAAGGTTTTATCAGAGAAAAGAAATTAAAGACATACTCGCATATCTGAGGATAATTATTAATCCAAAAGACAACGAATCCCTTCTGAGGGTTTTAAATCTGAAAGCCGGTATAGGGAAGACTACCATTGACAAGCTGATTAATATTTCCGAATCAAAGCAGCTTCAGATATTTGATGTGATGAAAAATATAAATGATTATACTGAGTTCAGCACCAAAGGTAAGAATATAATGATAGACGTTCTAAATTATATTTATAAATATCAATATTTGAAAGAAGAAATGTCTCTGTCTGAACTTGCAGGCGGAGTAATCGACGAGTCCGGAATACTTAGAGCACTCAGGATCGAAAATACAATTGAGTCTGAAGAAAGGATAAATAATATCCAGGAACTAGTCTCTGCTATTGCCGAATATGCCGACAATAATGACGACCCGACACTTGAAATGTTTTTACAGCAGGTTTCGCTGGTTGCTGATATTGATAATCTTGATAATCAAAAGAACGCTGTAACGATGATGACCATTCACTCTGCAAAGGGTCTTGAATTTCCTGTTGTATTTGTGACTGGCCTTGAAGAAGGATTATTTCCTGTAAGCGGCGCTACATTGTATGAAGATGAGCTGGAGGAAGAGAGACGTTTGTTTTATGTTGCAATTACCCGAGCAAAGGAGAAGCTTTATCTTTCCTATGCGAATCAAAGATACAAGTTCGGAATTCAGTCTTACCAGATGAAATCGAGATTCATAAAGGAAATTCCGGAGGACATCATGAGCGAAAACATTATTTATGAAGGATTAAAATTATTCAGTGCAGGAAGACCAAAAACTGATAAGCAGACATTGTTCGGACCTTCGATAAAGTATGAATATTATTCAAAAAAAAATTATGAAAATGAATCCGAAAATTCCCTGACAGATAAATTTCCCGATATACAAAAAGGCGTTACAGTAATGCATAATACATTTGGAAAAGGAACAGTTCTGTCAACGACAGGAAAAGGCCTGGACAAAAAGGCAGAAATTTATTTTGACGATATCGGGCTGAAAAAAATAATTTTAAAGTATGCAAAGATGACGATTCAGGATTAAACGGAAAATAATCCTCCTAAAAACTTTAGACTATTAATTTACTATTAACTATTAACTATTAACTATTAACTATTAACTATTAACTATTAACTAT
>JBDTWU010000127.1:0-7675 GCA_040006535.1 bacterium
GGTCGGTACAACAAATGGAATAAAAAGATTTGACATTGCTGCGAAAACTTTTAAACGATTTAATAATATTAAAGACGGAGGCAGAGATGATATTATAGGACTCATGAAAGATTCTAAGGGTAACTTTTGGTCTACAATTAACAAAGGTATAACTATGTTTAATCTTAATGATAAAAAATTTACAAATTACGGAGTGAGCGACGGGTTTCAGGTAAATACATTTAGTATTAAACCAAATCAATATAAAGCCCGTGACGGGGAAATGTTTTTTGCAGGATCCAGAGGTCTTACAAGTTTCTATCCCGACAGTATTCCTCAAAATAAAAATATTCCTACGATTGTCCTTACCGACTTCAGAATTTTTAATAAAGAAGTTAAGCTCGATACGTCAATCACAGAAAAAAAAGTGATTACAATCTCGTATAAAGAAAATTTCTTTTCATTTGACTTTGCATCACTTGATTATACAAACCCGGTAAAAAATCAGCATGCTTATAAGCTGGAGGGGATTGATAAGGATTGGAACAATGTTGGAAATGTACGGACTGCAAACTACACAGACATTGAACCCGGAGAATATATTTTCAGAGTGAAAGGATCAAATAACGATGGCGTATGGAATGAAGAGGGTGCTTCAGTCAGATTAATTATCACGCCACCCTGGTATAATACTATATGGTTTAAAGGTCTCGGCATATTAAGCTTATTTAGTGGAATAGGATTTATATTTATAACGAGAATTAAAAAAATAAATAAGGAGAAGAAACTACAGGAAGAGTTCACCCGGAAGCTTATTGAATCCCAGGAAGATGAAAGAAAAAGAGTTGCCGCTGAGCTGCATGACAGCTTGGGTCAGGATCTGTTAATTATCAAAAATAAAGTTCTTATTAGTTTGAAGAAAGCTGATAACGTTAAAAAGTTAAAAGAAGATTTAAGTGAAATATCTGAATTAACTTCTTCCACAATAAATGAAGTAAGGGAAATCTCATACAATTTAAGGCCATACGAGCTTGACAGACTGGGGTTGACAAAAACAATTCAATCATTGATAGATAGAGCCGGCCAGGCAACCAATATTAGTTTTAGCAGTGATATAGATAACATCGATAATACTTTTGCACCGGAAATTGAAATAAACATATACAGGATCATGCAGGAGTGTATAAGTAATATTATAAAACATTCTAATGCAACGGAAGTTCTTACAAAGATCAAAAAATCCACTATAGATATTTCAATACTAATTTCTGATAACGGTAAAGGTATTGATAGTGGAAAGAATGATTTGAACCCCCAAAGGAAAGGGTTCGGTCTGACCGGAATACCTGAAAGAGTAAAATTATTCGGAGGAAGTTTTAATATAGAGTCCGGGCTTCAGAAAGGCACTAAGGTTCACATTATTATACCAAAAGAAACCTAAATGTAAAAGTTGAAATTTGAAGGAATTATTGAAAAACAAAATGAAAAACAAAATTAAAATCATCATCGCAGACGATCATCCAATATTCCGGAGCGGACTCAGACAAATTATTGAAGATGAACAAGACATTGAGATAATTGGTGAAGCCGGGGACGGATTGCAGGCTCTTGATCTTATTCTTGAAAAAAATCCTGATATAGCAATACTTGACGTGGACATGCCAAAAAAAACCGGTTTCGAGGTTTTAACCGAATTGAATAAAATGAATAATGATGTGAATGTAATTTTCCTCACAATGTATAAGGAAGAAAATCTGTTCAACGAAGCGATGGATAACGGAATAAAAGGTTATGTACTCAAAGAAAGCGCTGCCGATGATATTTGTGAATGCATACGACTGGTGGCAAATGATAATTATGCAATCAGTCCGCTAATTTCGAATTTTCTTTTTAAAAGATTAAGCATGCATGATAAGCTGAAAAAAGAAAAGCCTTCGATAAGTCATCTTACACAAACGGAAAGAAAAATTTTAAAGCTGGTTTCCGAAAATAAAACTAGTAAAGACATTGCCGATGAACTATTTATAAGTCATAAGACGGTCGAAACACACCGGAGCAATATTAGTAAAAAGCTGGAATTGCAGGGGAGCCTAAGCCTGGTTCGTTTCGCTATTGAGAATAAATCAGCAATTTAAAAAAAGTAAACGGTAAAATTTATATGAAAATAAAAAACCCGGAGTAATTTCTTACCCCGGGTTTCCGGTACACATTCATTTTATAATTTATAACATCAGGTGATTGAGAAGTTGAACATTAATTTTTATTTATATCGTTGGACTCTGTTTTTTCTTCCTTTGACTCTCCTGCTTTGTCGTCAGTCTTCACTTCCTCATTGTCAGTTTTCATTTCTGCTTTCTCATCAGTTTTTACTTCTTTTTTAGTATCAGTTTTCTCTTCTGTCCGGGCTTCATTTTTCTCTTTAGTATTTGCTTCCGGCCTTGGAGCTCTTTTTTCTTCTGACTTAGGAGCTCGTGTAACCGGTGCACCGCCTGGAACTGTATTTCCAACAGGTGGATGATTTATTTCCGGCACATCTTCACCGATTATATCTTCAATTTTAAAATCGATCTGCTCAGCTTCGAAGCTCCTGGTTTTTTCCTGAATATCCTTAGCTGAAAATTTCTTGGTGATCTTAAACTTCTCAATATAATCATCGATTTCTTTTTGCTCTTTGTCTTTTAGATATTCAATTACAGATAAAACTACTTTCTTATTAGTCTTATCAAATTCTATTATCTCTGCTTTCAGCTTATCTCCCATTCTGAACTGTTCACTGAAATTCTTAATAGGTATTGTAGATAACTGGGATGCAGGAATGAACGAATCAACTTCATCAGGAAGCTCGACTATAATTCCTTTTTCAATCGGCTTTATGATCTTACACTCAGCTTCAGTTCCAACTTTATATTTTACTTCAAGCTTATCCCATGGATTTGTTAGCAATTGTTTTCTGCCGAGAGATATCCTCTGGTTTGCAACATCAACTCCAAGTATAACCACTTCAAATTCATCACCAATCTTTACGTATTCATTGATGTCAAGAATTTTCTTGGTCCATGATAGATCTGAAATATGAACCAAACCATCAACACCCTCTTCGAGCTCGATAAATATACCGAAGTTAGTCACGTTACAGACTTTACCTTTGTGCTTTGTTCCAACGGGAAACTTGTCAAGCAGGCTCTGCCATGGATTCGGGGTAAGCTGCTTCATTCCGAGTGAAAGCTTTTTATTGTCACTGTCAATTGTGAGGATCTGCGCTTCTACCACCTGTCCCATTGAAACCATTTGTGTGGGATTAGTAATGTGCTGTGTCCATGACATTTCACTTATATGAATCAGTCCCTCGATACCTTTTTCAATTTCAATGAATGCACCGTACTCTGTAAGTGATACAACTTTTCCTGCAACCTTGTCACCAATTTTAAATTTATTCTGGACATCATCCCATGGATGCTTTTGAAGCTGCTTCAGCCCGAGATATACCCTCTGCTTTTCCGGATCAAATTCAAGAACAGAGACTTCAATGTCCTGATCAAGCTTAACTACATCGGATGGATGGTTTATCCTTCCCCATGACAAGTCAGTGATATGAATCAATCCGTCCAAACCGCCAAGATCTACAAACACTCCGAAATCTGTGATTGCCTTTACAACTGCTTTTAATGTCATACCTTTCTGAATTGTCCTCAGAAGTTCCTGTCTTTGTCCGGCCATTGATTCTTCAATGATCAGCTTATGAGACACAATAATATTTTCATTCTGATTATTAACCTTAAGAACTTTAAAGTCTAAAACCTTACCTACATACTCATCATAATCCCTGATAGGTTTTGTATCGATCTGTGAACCGGGCAGGAATGCCGACAAGCCGCTGATATCAACAACAAATCCTCCTTTAATCCTTCTGATACATTTACCCTTTACAACGGTACCATTCTTTTGAGCTTCAACAATGTTATCCCACATTTTCATCGAGTCAGCTTTTTTCTTTGAAAGAACAAGCTGGCCTTCTTTATCTTCTATCTTTTCAAGAAAAACTTCTATTGTATTTCCAACAATGATCTCATCCGTGTTGGAAAATTCATTCACTGATACTCTTCCGTCAGACTTTGATCCTATATCTATTAAAACATCATCACCATTAATAGCAACTATCCTGCCTTTAACCAGCTCGTTTTCTTTTATTACATTAAAAGTTTTTTCATACAGGCTAAGCATTTTTTTATACTCATCTTCATCGTAATCACTATCAAGGATCTTGATCTTATCTTTTTCGTCTTTCGCAGACGAATCTTTTGGTGGAGCTGAATTATCTGTTTCTGTTTTTTTATCAGGTGCTACTGCTTCAGCAACCTCACTTGTTTCTGTTTCCAGCATTTTTTTTTATAACCTCCGCATCCCCGGTTATTCCGGAGATTTTTTTTCCTGAAACCAGCAATTATAAAAGTTTCAGGATCTTTAATTTAATAATCCCGCTTTCGGGCTCACTTAATATATTTTTTAAAATGTTATAAAATTTACTGATCAAGTCCGATTATTTTTCTGTATAAAAAATTTACCTGCTCTTCGATTATCATATTTGTTGTATCCACTTCTACCGCATCCTTTGCTTTTCTTAACGGGCTTTCTTTCCTCGAAGTGTCGATCTGATCTCTTTTCTTCAGCTCAACCATTATCTTCTCTACCGGGATCTTATAACCGCTGTCCATGAAGTCCTGCCTTCTTCGTGCCGCCCTTACTTTCAGGTCACACACCAGAAAAAACTTAAACTTAGCTTCAGGAAAAACAACAGTTCCGATATCTCTTCCATCCATAACCACATCATTATCTTTTGCGAAAGATCTCTGCCTGTCTACAATAATTTTCCTCAGCTCTTTTATTGCGCTGACATTACTTACTTTGTTTGTAACTTCAAGTGTCCGGATCTGCCTGGTAACATTTTCCCCATTCAAAAAAAACTCATCACCTTCAAATGATATTTGTGCATTCCTTGTAAGATCGATTATCCTCTTTGAGTCATTTGGTTTTACATCTTTTGTCAGCAATTCAAATGTTATTGCCCGGTACATTGCTCCGCTGTCTATATATAAAAATTTCAGCTTCTCTGCTAATATCCTGGCTGTTGTGCTCTTTCCCGTTCCGGAAGGACCGTCAATAGCTACTATAATTTTATCCATTTAATCTTGTAAGATTTTTATCTTTTGTCTGCAATATGAAATATCAATAAATATGCATTTTAAACCCTGCCAAAATTCTGACACAAGTGGTTCTGAGCGGCATTGTCCTAATACAATTTTCGGTAACGATGAGGGTAATTAATTAGCGGAAATTGCTATTGAAAGTATAGACTCCTCAATATATTTAAAGCCGAAAATATTTGTAAAGATTTTCTATAAAGCGTTTAGGAAAATCGTAATTTTATTGGAGATTTTCAAGCTAAAAACACCGTTGAAATAGTTTCTCATAGTTTCTTATAAAGTGCTGTCCAAAATATTTTTACAAATTGTTTTTAATCCAATTACGAATTGAAAAATATCAAATGTCTTAAATTTTATAAACAACCCGCCTGCGAAACAATGGCGTAAAGAATTTTAGTTTGAAAACGTTAAGAAAGATTTTCGAATTAGAAAGTGAAAGGAATGCCAACCCATTCCATGAAAATCTTTTAGTTTTCAAAACTAAAATTTAGCCATTTTTTCGCAACGGGCGATTTTTCTTTCTTACTTTCTTTTGATCGTTCAAAAGAAAGTAAGATAAGCACTGCATGATTTATTAAAACAATCGTTTGGAGGGATGTGAAAAAATATCAGTGCTGTCCATACTATTTTTATAAATTGTTTTTAATCCTAATTACGAATTGAAAAACAGCATATGTATTAAATTCATAAAACAACCGCCTGCGAAACAATTCTGTTTTAATTTTAATCTAAATAATTTAGTTTAGCACTATATCAATGAACAGATTAATTATTATAGTAGCTTCTTTAATTCTTTTCCATTCGGAATTATCATCTCAGACGAAGATCAATTCTTTGGAAATTTCCGGCAACCGTTATTTTACATCTACAGATCTTCTCAATTCGATGGTCACACGAAAAGACGGCAACTTTAACAAAAACCAGTTCCTTACCGATCTTAAGACAATAAGGGATAAATATAAATCTTCAGGTTTCCTTTATGCTAAAGTCTCAGAGGAGAGGATTGAATATACTGATGATTCTTCCTTTATAGATATCAGACTAAAAATTGATGAGGGCAAGAAAGTACCGATAGGAGAAATTGAGGTTAGCGGAGGAATTTCTCTTTCCAGGGAAAATATTTTGAAAATGTTTGAAACTAAGGTTGGTGAAAATTTAGATGACAATGTACTTAACAGTGACATACAGGAATTGCTGCTTGCTTATGAAAAGATCGGGCTGCCCTTTGCAAAAGTAAATGTTAACGATATTTCTATTTATAAAGACGGGGGCGCAGATAAGCTTAAAATAAAATTAAGTGTTACCGAAAATTCGAGGGTTAAAATTGAACAGGTCAAGATAAAAGGAAATGAGACAACTGAAGATTATGTTATTCTCAGAGAGCTTCAGCTCAATAAGAATAAAGTTATAAACTCTCAGGCTCTGCAGCTGATGAAGGAACGGCTCGACAGGCTGAACATATTTGAAACTGTTGACGATCCCAAAATATATACTCTCAGCAATAAGAAGCAATCTGGTTTGCTTATAAAAGTAAAAGAAGGAAATACAAACACATTTGACGGTGTGATTGGATATGTTCCTCCTTCTTCAGGAAATGGTAATGGCTACTTCACGGGTCTTGTAAATGTTTCTTTCAGAAATCTTTTTGGTACCGGAAGAAAACTCGAAGCAAAATATCAGCAGGAAGTAAGGGAGACTCAGGAGCTGGAATTTAAATATCTCGAGCCTTATTTTTTTAATTTTCCGCTGAACATCAATTTCGGTTTCCTTCAGAGGATCCAGGATACTACATATACTAAGAGAAGTCTGGATCTCAAAGCAGATTTTCTATTTTCAGACAAATTTACCATATCCGGAATCGCAGGATACGAAAGGGTGATTCCGTCCGACGTTGCAAATCCGAATTTCATAATTGCAGATTCAAGAATTTTTTCTTCGGGAGTTGAAATTAAATTCGATAACAGGGACAATATCTATGTACCATCAAAGGGTTTTCTTTACAGAACTTTTTATTCATACGGCAATAAAAGAATATTTAACATAGCACAGTTTCAGAGACTGGGATTTGCAGAAAACTTTTCTATTCAGAAATATTATCTGAATCTTGATTTCTATTTTTCATTTTTAAAAAGGCAGACAAATTTAATTAGATTATTTGGAGGTGAAGTAAGATCGGGTAAACTTGAAGATGCTGATTACTTCAGGATTGGCGGCACCAGATATATTCGCGGTTACCGGAATGAACAGTTCCTGGCTTCCAGACTGGCGGCGGGAAATTTTGAGTTCAGGTATTCAATCTCAAGAAAAGGATTTCTCTTCTCATTTTATGATGCGGGTTATTATTTCAGACCTGCTGATGCTATAAATAATTTTCCGGAACAAAGTGGATTTTTATATGGATATGGCCTGGGAATAAGGCTTGATACCGGCCTGGGACTTATAGGTGTCAGCTATGCTTTGGGTAAGGATGACGGGATACTTGACGGGAAAATAAA
>JBDTWU010000128.1:0-6442 GCA_040006535.1 bacterium
CGAAGAAGATGCTTCTTGTTAAATAAGTTAAGGGCCGGGGACATGAATTGATAAGGTAATTTAAATACTAAATAAATACTAAATGTTTGAACCGTGAGGAAACTTCTTCACGGTTTTTTTATTTCCCTGACGATACATGGTCTCAATACTGAAACCTACTTATATTAAATCCTGTCTAAAAACGTTTTGAGTTTAGAAATTAGTTTTAATTATATAGTAAAAAGTAAATTAAAATTATATTTTTTTAAACAACCAGCATGTGAAACAATGGCGTTAAGAACGTATCAAAGTTCATAGTGAATTTTCAATAATAGTTTTGGACTGATGTGACTGATACTGAATCTTTATATCTCAAATATCATTTCATTTATACTTCAATATTATTATTTTTAAAATATGTTAAAGAAAATATTTTTATTTACAGGAGTTTTGTTGTGTTTATTCTTTCTGGCCAACAATGTATTGATGCCATTGTATGTAAAGCATTCTGATACAGTAAAGGTGCCGAAGATTACAGGAATGAATTACATTGAAGCAAAAAAATTAATTGAAGAGGGCGGACTTGAAATAAAACAGAGTGATGTGAAGTTCGACGAAAGTATTCCTATAGGCCAGATTCTGGACCAGAATCCACCTGCTGAAGAAATTGTTAAATACGGCAGAAGAATTTATGTCATCATCTGCGGCGGCGAGCAGCTGTCAGAAGTACCGAATCTGAAAGGCAAGTCTCTTCGGGATGCAAAGTTTTCTCTCGAACAAAGAGGATTAAAGCTGGGTGAAACAGTCAGGAAAAATACAAATGAAATACCCGAAGATTATGTAATTTCACAGATCATTCAGCCCGGGAGCAGAGTGAAAAGAAACTCTATTCTTGATCTGATATTAAGTGACGGACCTGTTGTCGGCGATCTTAAAGTTCCAAGCCTTACAGGGAAGAATCTCGAAGAAGCGAAAAAAATTATAACGGAAAACAACCTTAAAGTTGGAAAGATTACATATCAGACTAACAACGAGCTTAAACCGGGCCAGATTATTGATCAGTATCCAAAGTTTGATAAATCCGCTAATGAAAATACTTCCATAGATCTGTTTGTAGCGAGAAAGAAAGTTATAATTCAAAGAGAGAGTGATGAAGAGTCAGGGGATAATGCCACTACTACTGAAACCGCGCCAAAAGATGAAACAGCTAAGAAACCTGACATACAAAAAGAGAAACCGAAAGAGCTGCCCAGTCCTGACAAACCTGCAGATAAGAAAACAGAAAAAGTTCCGGTGATTAAGAAAGAAGAAGTTAATCCAAATAAAAGTGAACCGAAGAAGGAAGGTGATAAAAAATAATTTATCTTCTTCAGCTTGAAAGTCATGAATAACAAATTATATATTCACTAACACCCGCAACCAGTTTCAGGCAGATGATATATTTAAATCAGCAATGAATATCTGTAAGTACAATGTTAAGTTATATTAAAAATACTCTGCATTTCGCATGAAAAAAATTTGCCCTTCCATTTTATCCGCAGATTTTTCGATTTTAAAAGAAGAAATAAAAGAAGTAGAAGCAGCCGGGGCTGATATTATTCATTGCGATATTATGGATGGCCACTTTGTTCCGAATATTTCATTTGGCGCAAAAATAGTTTCGGATGTGAATAATATCACTGACCTTCCTCTTGATGTGCATTTGATGATCAATGATCCCGACAGATATATAGATGAATTTCATCGCGCCGGTGCGGACTATATGTCTGTGCACTTTGAAAATAACTTTCATCTTAACCGGACAATAAATCAGATCAAAGACCTTGGAATAAAAGCAGGTGTTGTTCTTAACCCTGCCACACCGGTATTCATGCTGGACGATATTCTGGAGTTTGCGGATTATATTTTGATAATGAGCGTCAACCCCGGATTCGGAGGGCAGAAATTCATTCCTGAATCTATAAAAAAAGTCAGTGAACTCAGAAAAAAAATCGATGAATGTAATTATGACTGTCTGATAGAAATTGACGGGGGAATCAATGAAGATAATATTAAGGGTGTTTCAGACTCCGGTGTGAATATGTTCGTAAGCGGTGCTTCAATATTCAACTCGAAAGACCGGAACGCAGTTATCAAAAAAATGAAATCGCTCATATAGATAACCACCAAACTTTTAATGAAGAATATTTTTTTCAATGATAAGGTTTTAGATGCAGAGAAAAAAATTATTTCTTCTCTCAGGATTTCCTCTGCTGTATTAATGGAGAATGCCGGATTAAATTCTGCCGCTTATATCCGGGAAAACTTTCGTGACTCTATAACCAATGAAGTTATAATTATTACGGGCAAAGGCAACAATGCAGGTGATGGTTTTGTTACAGCACGGCATTTAGCTATTGAGAATATTCATGTAAAAGTTTTATCACTGTTTAAAGAATCGGAATTAAAAGGTGATTCACTGATAAATTATAATATTTTAAAGAAATCTTACGGGAATAATATTAACATTATTTATTGTAAAGATGAGAAGGAAATTAGGAAAGAAATTACGGATGAAAACGGGCTAATAATTGACGCGGTTTTCGGAGTAGGCTTTAAAGGTAAACTGGAAAACAGGATCACAGAGATTTTTATTTTTATAAACGATCTGAAAAATAAAATCCGGATATCACTAGATACACCTTCCGCGTTATTTAATTATAATCAAACCTCCGCTGCTTTCAAAGCAGATGTTACTTTAGCAATTGGAATAAAAAAATTTCATTCGGTATTTTATGAAGGAAGAAAAAATTCCGGATGGATAGAAGTTATGAACATGGGAGTTTCAGACAGGGAATTTACAAAATACAATAGTGACGGCATATTTGAAATTGAGGAAGATGATGTAATAAATTTCCTGCCAAAGAGAGAAATAAATTCAAATAAATATTCCACCGGAAAAGTGTTTATATTATCTGGATCAAAAGGACTTACCGGTGCTGCCTCACTTTGTTCAATGTCTGCGCTCAGGACCGGGAGCGGAGCAGTTGTAACCGGAGTTCCGGAATCAATAAATGATATTATGGAAATTAAATTAACAGAAGTTATGACCATGCCTCTTGCGGAAACTCCGGAATCATCCCTGTCAATAGATTCTTATGAAGAGATAAGAAGCAGGTTTGAATGGGCTGACACAGTATTAATAGGTCCGGGTATTTCTAAAAATGAAGAGACAATGAGTCTTGTAAGAAGGATCGTAAAAGACAATGATCTCAGTTATGTATTAGATGCCGACGCTATATCAGCCTTCAGAGGAAATCTGAATTTACTGAAGAATAAAAAAATAATTATCACACCCCATTTTGGTGAGTTCGCAAATCTTTTAGGGAAAAATATTGAAGAGGTTAAGAATAATTTTTTTGAGCTTGCTAAGACCTTTGCAAAAGATTTTAAAATAATTCTGGTCTTAAAAAATTCTCCCACAATGATCACAGACGGAAATAAATTTTATATAAACACTACCGGAAAAGAGAATCTGGCAACAGCCGGATCCGGTGATGTGTTATCAGGGATTATTGCCAGCTTATATTCTCAGACTAATAATATTCTGGAAAGTGCTTTGGCAGGAGTTTACATTCATGGGATGTGCGGTGATAATTTATACCGTGATAACGGTCCGGACTCAACCATTGCAGGGGATCTTATTAATGAAATTGCTGAAGTAAAAAATGCGCTTGTCAGAAAGTAAAATAGATTCAAAGTATTATCATTTTGCTTTAATTAGTTATTGCATTATGATATTTATTCTTTCTTCAATGCCAGGAGATAAATTTCCGGAAGTGGATATCAGATTCAGTGATAAGTATGTACATCTGATTGTATATGGAATTCTTTTTACATTATTTTTTTATTCCTTAAAAAATCAGTGTAAATATGCTAAATTGAAAAAGTTTGCATCAGAGTATTCTGTTTTGTTTACTGCGTTGTATGGAATGACTGATGAGATCCATCAATACTTTGTTCCTAAAAGAAGCTGCGATATCTATGACTGGATCGCAGACGTCACCGGGGCATTATTAATTTACACTATTATCAGAATTTATAATTATAAACACAAGGCAGTCACAGCATTTTTTTTGCTGATCATTATTACGGAATGTTCTTGTACTTCAAGTTTGCAGAAAAATAATAATTACACGATCTCTGTGACAGAAGAGGAAGCATGGCTTAACTTGATGCCGGTAATTGATGAAAGACAAAATAATTTTGGATTTAATATTGGTGTAAAGATGGAAAATTTTCCGGACATCAAAAATCTCTCCGTCAAGGATCTTATAATTTATCTGAACAACGATACATTGAAGAATAATAATTTCGAAACAGAAATTACTAAAGCGGGCAGGAATGTTAAAATAAAAATTTTCCAGCTTGCGGATGAGAAATATCTTGACAGGAATAAGCCATATCCTGATGAAGCGCAGTTTTCTTTCAGAATATATAAGAACGATGATCAGATCAAGAGAATTAAAACCTCCCAATTAAATATAAATAAAGTTTACTGATTAAATGGTTCAATCCACAGATATTTACAATCTCTTACCGCTTGCAATAATAGCATTTGCGGCAACATTCATTTTGCTTTTAGAAGTATTTATAAAAAAAAGTGAAAACATAATTTTCGGTTTCAGTCTGCTTTCAGTACTGGCTGCTATAGGAACATCGTTTCTTTATCTGAATAAAGAGATTATTATATTCGGCAACTTTATTAAAGTTTCCAATACATCTCTTACCTTCAGCGTAATAATCTTAGTAGGTCTGCTTATCACAATTATTGCTTCCAAAAATTATATCGAGAAAGAAAAAATAAATTTCGGGGAATATTATTCTCTGTTATTATTCTCGCTTATGGGAATGATGCTTATGATCTTTGCGAATGACATTTTAATAATATTCATCGGACTTGAGCTGATGTCGATCTGCTTTTATGTGCTCGCAGGATTTTTAAGGTTGAGAAAAAAATCAAATGAAAGCGCATTGAAATATTTTTTGCTCGGAGCTTTCATGACAGGTTTTATTTTATACGGAATAGCGCTGATCTACGGAATAATCGGCAGCACCAGTTTACCCCAGCTCTATTCATCACCTAGGAATATAACTAATTATGTATTTATTATAGGAATCGGATTATTTGTTACCGGGTTCATGTTCAAAATCGGAGTTTTCCCTTTTCAAATGTGGATTCCCGATGTATATGACGGCGCCCCTACTGTAGTTTCCGGAATGCTTTCTACAGCCGGCAAGATCGCTGCCGTTGGTACGATTCTTCCGATTATACTTTCTCTGAATATAGTAAACTTCAGGATGATTTTTGCAGTTGCTGCCGTTGCAACTATGATGTATGGTAATATAATTGCTCTTGCTCAGACAAATATAAAACGACTGCTGGCATATTCTTCTATTGCCAGTGCAGGATATATTTTTGTTGGTGTTGCCTCAATGAATGAGTTTGCATTGAGAGGGATTTCTTATTATTTAATTGCCTATACATTTATGCAGCTGGGTGCATTTATCATTGTATCATTGATGGAAAAGAAAGATGACGGATCAAGGGAATATAAAAATGTTGATCTTGAATATTATAAAGGGCTGGGTAAACGAAATCCAATGATAGCACTTTATATGACATTGTTCCTGTTCTCGCTTGCAGGCATTCCTCCATTTGCAGGATTCTGGGGAAAGTATTACCTGTTCTATTCAGCTATAAAATCAAATATGATATGGCTTGCGGTCACCGGTATACTTCTTAGCCTTATCGGAGTTTATTACTATATTAAAATAATAGTTTATATGTGGTTCAGTGAGTCAGCTGATTCAAGCCTTGCTGCTCAGGAAAATATTTCATTTACAAATCCCGGAATTGTAGCAACAGTGCTGGCGGTTATCGGAACAATATGGTTTGGTATTTATCCTAATTTATTTTTTAACTTATTTAAATTTGCTATAACACCTTAAATATGGAAATACAATATTCACAGTGGCGTCCGGATTCTATGACCGATGATAAGAGACTGGAAAATCTCATTTCAGTTTTTAGTTATTTATTGATTCAGACCAACGGAGATATTGACGAAGCGCTTGACTGGATAGAACAGCTGGACGCTGAATACAAGCTGTTTGATAAAGACCTTTCATTTGGTGATTTCGTTGACGAGTTAAAGAAGCAGGGATACATCGCAGAAAAAGAAGGAATGAAGATGCTGACCTCAAAAGGCTCGCAAAAGATGAGAACGGAATCTCTGAAAAAAATTTTTTCCGGATTAAAACCGGATACTGCAGGTTTTCATGAGACTAATAAGACCGGAAGGGGAGTTGAAAAATTAGGGGAGTTAAAGAAATTTGAATTCGGTGACCAGGTAACCAACATTGATCTGACTTCAACTATTAAGAATGCTTTTCTTAATTCAGATATTTCCAACTTTAATAT
>JBDTWU010000129.1:0-8258 GCA_040006535.1 bacterium
TATCAGCATTTTCAGCTGAAATATTCGGAAGATTTCCTTTGGTGTTTCTTTCACCAAAAAGTCTGAGTATTACTTATGGAAATCCATCGGAAAGAAGAAAGTTTTTTGATATACTTATTTCCCAGGCAAGCAGGCTGTATCTGGATTATCTCAAAGATCTTGCAAAGATCCTGAAACAGAAAAACGCTCTGCTCAGAGATTATTCGTTGTTCAGGAAATATACACCGGGTGAACTCAAAAACCTTGCTTACTCATATAATGAAAAATTCATTGAAATATCTTCAAACATAATTTTCAAAAGACTCACTTTCCTGAATGAGTTTGATAAATATTTCGAAAGAAATTTTTCAGGTCTCCTTGCAAATGATCATAAAGCTCATATCAGATATTATTCAGATGTTTTCGGCGGGTCAGATCTTACAGATCACATGCCTGACCTGAGTATTATAAAAAAAAAAACCGAAGAGCTTGTATACAGTAAGTTTGATGAAGAGGTTACCCGGGGTTTGACTCTTGCCGGTCCGCAGCGTGATGATTATATTTTCCGGCTTCAGAAATCAAAAGCTTCCGGAGATGAGTTTTTTGATCTCAGAAATTTTGCTTCGCAGGGTGAGCATAAAACCTTTTTAGTTGCATTGAAACTTTCAGAATATGATTATTTGAAAGACAAAAAATTCACCAGTCCGATCCTTCTGCTGGATGATATATTGTCAGAGCTTGATGAAAGCAGGGTGTCGAAAATTATTTCACATTTAAAAGAATACGGACAAATCTTTCTGACAACAACGGACAGATCTTATTATGAAAATCTGAGAGATTTTTATGATGACAGGGAAATTTCCATTTTTCAAATTGATAATGGGAAAATAATTTAGCTTAATGAAGAGCATTGAAACCCGGACACGGTTCAATAAGACTGTTTGCCTTAAGAGCGAGCTCGATAATTTTATGAATTACATCGGACTGGATTCTAAAATGCAGGAGATGGAGATATTAAAGATCTGGAGCAAATGTGTGGGAGAATCAATTGCAATGTATTCCGCACCTCAGGAGATCAGAAAAAATAAATTATTTGTGAGGGTTGAAAGCGCCGCATGGAGATATGAGCTTTCACTTCAAAAATCTGAGATCATAGCTAAGCTAAATCACGATTTAAAAAAGAAATTAATCAGAGATATTATTTTTATTTAACAAACTTTTTATAAAATATGGCAAAGAGCAAAGAAGAAAATACACAGACTTATGATGCCGGTGATATTCAGGTTTTAAAGGGACTCGAGCATGTCCGGAAAAGACCCGCAATGTATATTGGTGATATATCCGCACGCGGTCTGCATCATCTTGTGTATGAAGTAATTGACAATGCAATTGATGAAGCGCTGGCAGGATACTGTGACAAGATTACATTGACAATTAATAAGAACAGTTCAATAACGGTGACTGATAACGGACGCGGTATTCCTACCGAAGTACACCCGACAGAAAAAATATCCGCACTTGAAGTTGTAATGACACAGTTGAATGCAGGAGGAAAATTCAACAGAGACAGTTATAAAGTATCCGGGGGCCTGCACGGAGTCGGTGTTTCGGTTGTCAATGCACTGAGTGAATATCTTGAAGCCGAGGTGGTAAGAGACGGGAAAGTTTATTATCAGAAATATAAGAGGGGTGTTCCTGAAGGTAAAGTAAAAGTTATAGGTAATGCAAAAAAGACTGGTACAAAAATTACTTTTTATCCCGACTCGGAAATTTTTAAGATTATACTTTTCAAATTCGAAACGCTTGAGGAAAGGCTGAGAGAGCTTGCATATCTTAATAAAGATCTGACAATAATAATCCGGGACGAACGGGATGAGATCAGGGAAGTAGAGTTCCATTACAAGGGAGGCATAATAGATTTTGTTAAGTATCTGGATGAATCCGAGAAAACTATAATGAACAAGCCAATATTCATCACCGGAGAACGTGAAAATGTTCAGGTTGAAGTTGCTTTCCAATATAACCAGTCCTATAATGACAACACTTATACTTTTGTAAATAATATTAATACACATGAAGGCGGGACGCATCTTGAAGGATACAAGGCTGCACTGACCAGAACTCTTAATAATTATGCAACGAAAAATAATCTTATCAAAAATGATAAGATCACATTGACCGGAGATGATTTCAGGGAAGGTCTGACTTGCGTGATCAGCATAAAGGTTCCTGAGCCGCAGTTTGAAGGACAGACAAAGACAAAGCTTGGCAACAGCGAGGTGAAAGGAATTGTGCAGGTGATCACCGGAGAAACTTTAAGTAATTTTCTTGAAGAGAATCCGTCAATTGCAAAAAAGATAATAGAAAAAGTTGTTGTCGCCGCTGAAGCAAGGCTTGCAGCCCGGCAGGCAAGAGAGCTTACCAGAAGGAAGAATGCACTTGACCTTGGCGGACTTCCCGGAAAGCTCGCAGACTGTTCGATAAAAGATCCGTCACAATGTGAGCTGTATCTGGTTGAGGGTGATTCAGCCGGAGGCTCTGCAAAGCAAGGCAGAGACAGAAGATTCCAGGCTATACTCCCGTTAAGAGGAAAAATTCTGAATGTAGAGAAAGCAAGAATAAACAGAATTCTTGAAAACGAAGAAATCCGTTCGATCGTAACTGCCATAGGTGCAGGTATTGGCAACTCGGATGAATTTGATGAATCCAAGATACGATATGATAAAATTATTCTTATGTGCGACGCCGACGTTGACGGATCACATATACGAACTCTTTTACTTACATTTTTCTACAGGCACATGAGAGAAATTGTGGAAACACAAAGATTGTATATTGCACAGCCGCCGCTTTATAAGATCAAAAAAGGAAAAACCGAACTGTATGCATATGATGAAGCCGAACGGGATGAAATTTTAAAATCAATGAAAGTTGATAAAAATGCAGCTGTAATTATAGAAAGTGGTGAAGAGCCGGAGTCCGCTAATTCAAAAGGCATTAACATATCGAGATTCAAAGGACTTGGTGAAATGAATCCGGAACAGCTCTGGAGCACTACAATGAATCCTGAAACAAGAACAATTGTACAGGTTACAAACGAAAATGCAGCGGCAGCGGATAAGATCTTCAGAGTGCTTATGGGCGAGGAAGTAGAGCCCAGAAGAAAATTTATCGAAGAGAATGCAAAGTATGCTAATCTTGATGTGTAAAATATACACACTAAATTAAATCATTATTTGGAAGAAATATTAAAAGCAGTTGTGCTTGGTATAATTCAGGGCGCAACAGAATTTATACCGGTCAGCAGCACAGCTCATCTCAGAGTAATTCCTGCATTGCTCGGATGGAAGGATATCGGTGCGGCTTACAGCGCTGTAATTCAGATAGGGACACTGACCGCAACCTTTATCTATTTTAAAAAAGACATCGTTCAGCTTATTCAGGGTTTCATAAGGGCATTCAGGCAAAAAGATATGCTGTCTAATTATGAATCACGGATATTCCTGCTTATTATCATTGGTACAATTCCTATTTCGGTTTGCGGATTATTATTCAAAAGATTTATTGAAGGTGAAGCAAGGGGACTTTATGTAATAAGTTCAGCATTGATACTTCTTGCCATTATACTTTTTATTGCTGAAAAGGTCAGCACAAAGACAAAAGAGTTTAAAGAAATTTCAGTTAAAGATGGGATAATTATAGGATGCGCACAAGCGCTGGCATTAATTCCCGGCAGCTCAAGAAGCGGTGTAACAATTACAGCTGGACTTTTCCGCGGATTAAAAAGGGATGTAGCTGCGAGATATTCTTTTTTGCTGAGCATTCCGGCAATAAGCCTGAGCGGACTTTATGAGCTATACAAAGAAAGGCAGATGCTGCTTCATGAAAACTTTCTGAGCCTTGCAATAGCGACAATAGTTTCCGGAGTAGTCGGCTATATTTCTATCAGGTTCCTGATCTCATATCTTAAAACAAGAAGCAATCTGATATTTATAATTTACCGGATCGTGCTTGGAATAATAATACTGATCCTGCTTTCAAAAGGAGTTCTCAACAATTTGGAATAATTATAAAATATTTTTTCCAAAAAAAAAAATCCGCATTCTCAGAATTCTAATTTTGTGCCACTCTTAATTGTGAATCATTTTGCTCTTTCAATTGTTAGATTATCTTCTAAAATTAGTTTCAAATTAAATTTAATATGAAAGCAAAATATTTTATAATTGCGGCGTTATTATTAATCAGCTTTTCTTTCTCTTACAGCCAGTCATCATACAGTTTCAGCGAGGGATTAGATGCGGCGAAATCTAATGGCAAAAAGATTTTTTTAAACATTTATTCAGGTTCGGACAGCTGGAGCAAAAAAATGGATTCTGAAGTTTATTCATCTGCGAAAGTGCAGAATGCTTTATCAAATTTTGTATTCATAAAGCTTAATGCGGACGGTTCAGAAAAATACAAATATAGCGGTAAAGATCATTCATCTTCAGAGCTTGCTTCCTCCTTTGGCGGAACGGGGTACCCGACTTTTGTTTTTATGAATTCAGACGGCACGATTATTAAATTCAAGTATAACGCAGCAGAAGTTTCGAATGTTTCCGGATTCATAGGGGAAAGTGATTTTACAGAAATGTTGAATTACTTTGCACAGAATAAATATAAGGATTCAGATCTTTCGACCATTTTTCAGAATTGAAAGATCTCATTTTTTAAATTTAGCTTTTAATTTTTTTAAAACATAATCCGGCACAAATTCTTTCACATTTGCATCATATGATGCAAGCTCTCTTACCAGTGATGAGTTCAGATAGGAATATTTTTCATTAGGCATTAAAAAAATTGTATTAATTTCAGGGCTGATTTTTTTATTGGTAAGGGACATCTGAAACTCATATTCGAAATCCGAAATTGCTCTTAATCCTCTGATTATAACCAGTGCCTTTTTTCTTTCGGCATATCTTACAAGCAGACCATTAAAAGAATCAACCTCTATATAATCAAGATGTGCAGCGACCTTGCTGATCATATCTCTTCTTTCATTTTCTGAAAACAGAGGCTTTTTATTTTTATTGACGGCAATCGCCACGATCACCTTCTCAAATAGTTCCCCGGCTCTTTCAATAATATCCAGATGACCATTTGTTACCGGGTCAAATGTTCCGGGATAAATCGCGGTAATTTTTTTCATTCATCAGGTTTATTTTCGAAATCAGTTCCGAAATCAAAGAGCATAAAATTTACTGCACCAACCTTCTTCTTTAAAGATATATATTTTACAAAATCAGGTTTCAATTTTAATATTTCAGAATGTTCCAGCACCAGAATAGTGTTAAATCCGGAAATTTTTTCGATCAGCCGGTCATAATATTCGAAATCATACGGCGGATCGCAAAAGATCAGATCAAATTTATCGCCAGTGCAGCTATTCAAATAATTTACAGCATCGGATTTAATTACCTTACTTTTCTCCAGCACCCCCAGCTGCTCTATATTTGTTTTTACAAGATCTGTATGTCTGTCTACAAAGTAACACATTGCCGCACCCCTGGAAATGGCTTCCAATCCCAAGTTTCCCGTTCCGCAAAACAGATCCAGACATGATATTCCCTCAAAGTCTATTATGTTATTCAGAATATTAAACAATGTTTCTTTTGCTCTGTCTGACGTCGGTCTTATCCTGTCTGATTCAGGAGATTTCAGGATCCTGCTTTTAAAAATTCCGGAAATAATTCTCATGATTATTTATCCGAGATTTTTCAGTGCAAGTCCGTATAATGCAGAAAATTTTACATCATTGTCTCCATCAATATAATTTATCAGGGATGACATTTTATTTCCTACAGCTTCATCAACATATTTCCTAACCTGTTTTGTATTTTCTTCTCCGTATAAATATATTTTTCCGATCTTTGGAAAGCCGGTAATGTAAAAATTCATCTGCCGGAACAGGAGATTTCTTAAATTTTTCCCTTCAAAAATTTCATAATCATAATATTTCAGATATCCGTCTGCAATTACGCTGAAATCCAGCCTTTTAGTTTTACACCCTATTATCAGAATTGTATTTTCTTTTAATTCCTGCGGATGATTTTCTTTTAAACATTTTTCAACGGCAAATTGATCTATTTCAATATTCCTTATTTTAATATTACTGCCGTTGCATAAAGTTTTTATAAATCCGATAACATTTTTATCTATAGCAATGAGCAATGCTTCATCAATGCTGTCGTTGAAATAATTATTACTGAGACGAAGATATTTTATATTAAAGTCTTTGTAAGTTTCCGGATAATAATTTGACAGCTCCCAGATTATATGTGAATTAATACTGCTCTGATCCTCATTGAAATCAACCGGAAAGACATTTAAGAATGTCTGCTCCGTGCTGATGAGTATTCCTGTAATCCTCTGCTCAGACAAATCATCATTCAGAGCATTTTTAATAATCCCTGCAAATTCAGAAATCAGGTCTTCCCCTTTTTTTTTAAGAGTCTGCTCTGTTAAAATATTAAAGCTTAACTTTCTTTCATCCCTGGTTATTATCTTTTTATTTTCACTAAGCTGTAATATTCGCAGCGTATTTCCGGAAAATTCTAAATTTAAGATGTTCAATTAAATTTTTATTCTGTTTTGATAAAGATTTTAATTTTTTCAAATTTCTTTTTTCCGATTCCGCTCACGTTCATCAGCTCTTCTTTTTTTCTGAATCCTTTTTTAAGGTCACGGTATAAAATAATTTTATCAGCTGTAGTTTCTCCTATACCGGGTAAATTTATCAGCTCATTTTTTGTTGCGGTATTAATATTAATGACCTTCTCAGGAATATCACCGGACTTTATTTTTTTTGATACATTTGATTTTGCGGTTATTGAGTCATCAGAATTTTGAAGCCTGCCGGCCAGCTCAAGATCAGATTTATTTGATAAATCATTTTTTCCTTTTGAAGTTGAACCCGGTTTTGTAAAGCCGGATAATCTTTTAAATTCAGCGTCTGTCCCGGAAAAATCATAAGGCGTGTTAAGATCGTTTATATATACCTGCTTATAATACTTTATTGAAAAGCCTGCAACCAGTACGGTCACAATAAATAATATTACTTTTGCTTCACTCTTTGTAAAAGAAATATATTTCATCAGATCATTCATAATTCTCCCTTTTTCTTGTCCAAAGATACTAAAATTTAAATCATAATAAAACTAATCTAGAGTAATTCCTTCCTGAAATAAGAAAGCCCGGTTACCGGGCTGTAATTAAAAATTTTACGAAATGATATTTACTTTACCACAGCAACAGCTAAGCCATCCCCGATCGTTACAAGCATCGATTCCACTCTGGCATCTTTGGAAATTATTTCATTCGTTTTTTGAACAGCTTGCAAATCTGCATCATCACCGGCTTCTTCAATAACTTTGCCCGCCTTCAACATGTTATCCAGCGCAATCACAGTACCTTTACGGGAAAGATTTATTGCTGCCTCAAAGTATAACGGGTAGTCAGTTTTGTTGGCATCAATAAAAATGAAATCAAACTTTCTTTTACCGGCAATTAAATTTTTCATATGATCAAGCGCCGGGGAAATTACAATTTTTACTTTATCTTTCAGACCCGCTTTTTCAAAATATCCGGCGGCTATTTCACCGTGCTTGCTTTCCAGCTCTACCGTTGTCAGCATTCCGCCTTCCGCTAATCCCCTTGCGATATGAATTCCGCTGAAGCCCGTCAGAGTGCCGATCTCGAGCGCATCTTTTGCATTGATCATCTTACACAGTAAATATAAAAATCTTCCCTGGTCAGGAGAGATCTGAATTAAAGGAATGCTTAATGTTTCTGTTTCCCTGACAAGCTGCTCAAGCAAATTATCTTTTGTGTTTGATTTGTCAAGAATGTATTGATACAGCTCTTCAGTTATTGGTACTGCTTTCATATTGCAAAAAATTATTAGTTTTGGATTTTGAAATCCCTCTCTTATGAAGGAAGGGATTTAAAATTCCGGATAAAAAATTTTCTTTATCGAAACAGCCTTTCCTGAAACTGTATCTATCTCACACAGAACTGCTGAGAATCTAAGATCTTCATCAGCAACTTCATACTTTTGCGGAGTAGAATATATAAATCTTTTTATCGAACCTTCCTTCTTCATTCCGATTACCGAATCATACGCTCCCGTCATCCCCACATCGGTAATATAAGCAGTCCCGCCGCTAAGAACCCTATAATCTGCCGTTGGAACATGTGTATGAGTGCCTACTACAACTGAAGCTCTCCCGTTTACATACCAT
>JBDTWU010000130.1:0-11221 GCA_040006535.1 bacterium
GAATTGCTGTATTTACCCACGGATGTAATTATATAAATAACTATCACTACAATCACTGCGACTATTCCTATTATCCATATTGCTGATTCCATATTTCTAAAAAATATTAACTATTGATTTCTGGACTTAAATAAATTCTGGTCACGGTATATTCTTATTCTCTTTGCAATGGAAATAGCGTTTATTCTTTCTTCAGCAATTTTTCTCGAAGCTACTTCAGTCGGTACATCTTCTTTTTTCGAGATCTCAATTATACGTTTTAAAATATCATAAATTCCTGATGCCTGCTGTAAAGCCCTTTCCCTGTTATAGCCTTCAAGCTCATTATAAACATTTATAAGACCCCCGGCATTGATGACGTAATCAGGTGCATATAATATTCCTTTCTCTTTCAGAAGCATTCCGTCTTTCTCTTCATTCTCCAATTGATTATTTGCAGCACCCGCGATAATTTTTACTTTGAGCTTTGGTATTGTCTCATCATTGATAATTCCTCCAAGCGCAGCAGGCGAAAGTACATCTGCCTCCGTTGTAAAAACTTCATCATTGGATATAATGGTAGCTTTATATTCCTCGACAAGGTGTTTCAATTTATCTTCATAGAGATCATTTATAAATAACTTGGCTCCGTCTTTAAATAAATATTTACACAGATGTTTGCCTACATTTCCTCCTGCACCCTGTATAATAATTTTCTTATTTTTAAGGGAATCGGAACCGAAGACTTCATTTACACATGCTTTAATGCCTACATATGTCCCGTATGCCGTGACAGGAGAAGGATCCCCGCTGCCTCCGACCTCGATCGGAACTCCGGTGACATGACGTGTTTCCATCATTATGTATTCCATGTCCTTAATGCTGGTGCCGACATCTTCTGCGGTTATATACCTTCCTGACAAACCTTCCACAAATCTTCCGAATGCTCTGAATAATGCTTCCGTCTTTTGAGTTCGCGAATCACCGATGATCACTGCTTTCCCGCCGCCAAGATTTAATCCTGCAACAGCCGCTTTATAAGTCATTCCTCTGGACAACCTCAGCACATCCACCAACGCCTCTTCATCACTCGCATAATTCCACATTCGTGTTCCACACAATGACGGACCAAGAGTTGTATTATGAATTCCTATAATTGCCTTAAGACCTAATTCTTTATTTGAACAAAATACCACCTGCTCATGTCCATAAGATTCGATCATATCAAAAGTTGGAAAGCTTGTATTCGACATAGTGAAGGAAGTTTAGTTTATAATTTCAATTTAAGGTTTTTTCTAATTGCAAATTTATAAAAAGTTCGGGATTTAAAGATTTCCTGATGGAAATAAAGACATCATCGACTGATATGTGTGCCATACATTGTGGTACCTGACAGCCATAATCATGGCCAAGATAAAGGCAGGGACTGCAAAATTTATCACTTTGAATAAGCACGGCATTCTTATTATAAGAGCCCCATTTAGCCGGATTTGTCGGACCATGAAGTCCCATTGTTTTTGTACCGACACATGATGCTATGTGAAGCATTCCGGTATTACTACAGACAATTAGCTTTGCTTTCTGTACAAGGGCAACCACGTTATCCAAAGGGAACTGGCCGGCTGTATTGATCACATTCCTGCTTATTCCAGTCTCTATTTCCCGGCATCTTTCTTCTTCATGAGTTGCGCCGGTGATCAGGATCCTGATATTTTCATCATAGTTCACCAATCTATTTCCCAGGTCAATATAATTTTTGACATCCCATTCTCTTGGCCTGCCGTTTTCCCCGCAACCGGGATGAAGGCAAATTACAATTTTTTCATCGAGCCCGTTAGCATGCCAAAAATTATCTGCAAAATTATAATCTTCTTTGTTTAAAAAGTATTCTAATTTTTTATCCTCTTCGTTTATATTTATTCCTATCGGAGTGAGGAGGTCAAGAAAATTCTCCAGCTCATGCTTATTACGCAAATGGGGTACAACGCTGTCATATCCAAAATGTTTAAGCTGTCCTTCAGTTTTAAAGCCGACTGTATAGTCAGCTTTTGCCAGCATTGTTATTATTGCATTTATTCTTTCCCATTGACCGACATCAATCACCAGCTCATACTTTTCCTTTCTTAAATTCAAAATGAATTTGAAAAAGAGAGCCGGGTTTCTCAGAAATGAATGAACATCACAGTCAATTATTTTATTAACATAAGGGATCTTTTTTATTACCGAATAATTAATTTGTGAACAAATAAATGTGATCTCAGCGTTTGGAAAACTTTTCTTAATAGTTCTGAGAGTTGGTATTAAAAGAATTGAATCACCGATAGCAGCCAGCTTTATGAATAAGATCTTTTTAATATTCTCAATCGGGAGGCGTCTTTTTCTTTTAGTAAGAATAGATAATAAAATAATTACCGGTATTCCTACATATTTATCAAACACACGGAAGATCGCTCTTCGCTTCATTAAATCTTAATTCCGAATTATAAATTTATTTGATAATATACTCAGAAATGAATATATTAGCAATAAAAAGTTTTTAAGTATAGTGAATTCAAAATATCCCGGACTAATTGATCAATCTATAAAAGCAAAAAAGTTCTCCTATTCTCCCTATTCAAAATTCTCTGTCGGAGCCGCATTGCTAACTTCAAAGAACAACATTTATACAGGCACTAATGTGGAGTGTGTTTCGTATTCAATGAGCATCTGCGCTGAGAGAGTTGCTTTTACGAAAGCAGTTTCGGAAGGTGAAACAAAATTCATAGCCATTGCTATTTCTTCGAGCAAAGACCGGTTTACTTATCCATGCGGGGCATGCCGCCAGTTTATGAATGAATTTGGGCCTGAACTGGATGTGATCATTGTCAGATCAAAGAAAGATTACATAATAAAAAAATTATCCGATTTGTTTCCGGGTCCATTTGATAAAAATTCTATAAAGTAATATATAAAATAATAATGAATGAAAATCTTCAGATTCGTACATTTAAAAAAACGGGACATATAGAAGTGATTTGCGGAAGCATGTTTTCCGGAAAGACTGAGGAGCTGATTAGACGAATCCGGCGTGCCGAAATAGCAAGACAGCGAGTCAAAGTATTTAAGCCTAAGATCGATACAAGGTATAGTGAATTTGAAATAGTTTCACATAATGAACAGTCCTATCCTTCTGAAGTTGTCAATGATGCTGATGAGATAATGGAAAAGAGCTTTGATGTGGAGGTCATTGGAATAGATGAAGCACAGTTCTTTGATAATAATCTTATAAAAGTTGTTCAGGATCTCGCGGATTCGGGGAGGAGGGTTATTGTTGCAGGACTTGACCAGGATTATCGTGCAAAACCATTCGATCCAATCCCTCAGCTTCTTTCCATAGCAGAGTACATAAGCAAGACTCTTGCGGTTTGTGTGGTGTGCGGAGCCCCTGCCAACAGGACTCAGAGAAACACCGAAAGCTCAGAGAAAATTCTTATCGGTGAAAAAAATCATTACGAAGCAAGATGCCGTCTTCATCATGTTGTAAATATCGAATCAAAAAAAGAGTTATCTAATTAAATCAAAATAATTTTATGAAAAAATCTTTTACCTGTTTTATATTTATTGCACTTCTGATAATCTCAGGTTCCTGCGGAAAGAAAGAATCGGCCGAGATAAAAAAAGACAGCTCATCAACTTCCCCTCTCAAAGTCGGACTGGTGTTTGATATCGGCGGCAGAGGAGATAAATCATTTAATGATGCTGCATACAATGGACTGGAGCTGGCTAAAAGCAAGCTGGGAATTGACTTTGAAGCAATTGATCCCGGAGACGGAGCTGACAGAGAGTCTTCATTAAGAAAGCTGGCTAGTAAAAGTGACATTGGACTTATATTCGGGGTGGGATTTATTTTCACGGACGATATAAATAATATTGCAAAGGAATTCCCTGACAAAAAATTCGCCTGTGTTGACTATTCCATTGACCCGTCAAAAACTATCCTGAACAATATTGAAGCAATTGAATTTAAAGAAGAAGAAGGTTCTTTTCTTGTTGGCTCTTTAGCCGGATTAATTACCAAAACAAATAAAGTCGGATTCACAGGAGGAATGGAATCCTCGCTGATAAGAAAATTCGAAAACGGTTATAAACAGGGTGTAGCTTATTCGAATCCTTCATGTCAGGTGCTATCAGCTTATGTAAGCGTGGCTCCGGACGGATTTAAAAATCCCGGGAAGGCAAAGGAAATTGCACTGAGCCAGTATTCCAAAGGTGCGGATATTATTTACCATGCATCAGGCTTATCCGGGCTTGGACTCTTTGAAGCTGCACGGGAGCTGAATAAATTTGCAATTGGGGTGGATATGGATCAGCAGAATGAAGCACCGGGATTTGTTTTAACGAGCATGATCAAGAAAGTTGACCAGGCAGTGTTTCAGACAATAAAAGATTTTAAGGATAACAAATTTACCGGCGGAATAAAAACATTCGGGCTGAAGGATGACGGAGTAGGAATTGTGTATGACGACAATAATAAAAAATTAATTCCTGCAGAGGTAAAAGAGAAACTGGATATAATAAAATCCAAAATTATTTCAGGAGAGATCAAAATTACAGTTGAATAAATATTACACTATTGAATTGTGATCCTGATATTCAATCCCCCTTCCTTCGATGTTCTGGGTACAGTAGTAACCGTAGAGCCCGTCGGCTGAGTGTTTATATATTTATAAAACAGCTGCATTGAAACTTTTGAGCTTAATGAATACTGAACCGAAGGATTTATTGTCATTACAGATGAACCGTTACCAGCAACAGGTACAAGTCTTCCTGTTCCTAATTCATAATTTATCGGCTCATTAACCAGCTTGGATATTGTCAAAGCAAAGGTTATGTCATTTTGAAGCGATAGCCCGAAGAGTGGCAGGCTAAATCCTGTTTTAGCAAAATTCGCATTTATGCTCCATTCACTTGTATTCAATGTCTGGATTGTAGCGCCGATCGGATTAAGATTATTGGTAACGCCCTTATTTATTCTGAATGTAGAGTTGAGGCTACCTCCTAAAACTTGTTTGAAATTAAAATTTAAACCGATAAGAGGACTGAATCCCTGCGTTACTGATTGTGAATTAGGAATATCAATAGCATTAATATCGATCAATTTGCTTTCCCTGTACTCTGAGACAAAGCTGTTATCCAGTGTAACTGAGGTTGCGAACTGTGAAAACAATGGAAATTTTTCCAGCCCGTTAATTGTCAGACTCCAGTTTGGAAAAGGGAAAGAACTGATTTGTTTCTTAAATTCATTTGTCAGATTTATTCTGTTAAGTGTAGGGTTGTTCGGATCATAGTTGTAATTAAAATCTTTTACGCTGCCTGCAAAGAATATAGTATTCCCGTTAGTAATTGAACTGGTTTTGCTTGTGGGAAAGCCAATATCACCTACCGCATTTGAACTATAGATAAGATTATTAGTAAATCCCCAGCTTTTCTTAAAATTTAAAGACATAGTAATATCAGGAAAGAAGGGATTAATCGAAGAAGAAAATGAAAGTTCATTTCCATGTAAATATGTGTCACCGATCTGTGTTAGATTAGGAGCACGCTGCCCCGGATATAAACTGAAACCCATCTGATAAGACCTTGACGGTCCGTAATCTTCTTTGGCAGTCGGATAAAACCAGAAATTTCCAAACCCGGGCTTTCCTGATACACCACTATTTGCCACTGCGTTATTTTGAGTATAGGAAATACTGATATCTCCCGGAATAAAAGTCTTAAAAACATTTAATATATCTGTGATACTCTTCTTTTTATTTTCGTCCGGTTTGATCGTATCTCTGGAAACTCCGTTAGCCTGCAATTTACTTTCCGTTCCTCCTCCGAATATTGAAAAAATTTCTTTAAGCTTTAAGTTTGCTGATGTAACTATCGAATTACCAACGGTAGTATTAAATCCTACATTAACATTCTGATTCGGATTAACCCATCCGTACCTTGCAGTATAGTTTCCGTTAAATGTAAGAAATTTGTCTATATACGGAAAATTAAATTTCGGATTTATCGTTACGGTCTGGACATAGTCGAGATCTTTTCCAAAATTTACGAGCCCGTTATTAAAAAATATATTATTAAATATTTCGCTGCCGGTGCGTTGAATACTGTCGTTGAATGTTTCAAACGGTGTAAGATCACTCCCGGCCCTGAAATCATAGTTACCTTTTATATCGACCATCCAGTTTTCTATAAATTTCCAATCGAATCTGAATCCTCTGTTTGCTTTAAAATCTCTGGAGGTAAAATCGTTGGTGGCAAATCTCCGCTGCTTAGATTCCAGGCGTGAACGGTTAAAGTCAGTTGATGCACTTAGATTACTGGAGAATAACGGAGCCAGTGGAATGAACGGAAAAAAGAAATATAATTTAGCTGTCTTATATCTATCCCCGAATGAAAGAAGGTTGCCGAGATTAATATTAAATTTTTCACTTAAACCTAAATCAGTTCCTATTGAAATTCCGCCGCTGTATCTGAAATCGTTTTTGCTTTCGTATGTAAGATCTCTTGAATTTCCGAAGTCTGTGTTAAAATTAAATAAAAGCTTATTGAAAATATTTTTTATCAGGAAATTATTACTTGGAAGATTAAACTGCATATTAGAGATTGAAATATTATTTCTGACAACCAGGGTCTGCGCTTCTTTCTTAATGTTATCACGGGCTTCCACGGCCAGATCCACACTTCCGGTCTGCTGAAGAATCTTAAGATATCTTTCTTCCGAAGCTTTCTCAAGCTCTATGTCAGTTCCCGGATAATATCTGGGATTAACCATGCTTTCGGTATGTCTGAAAGTTATGGGCAGATTTATAAAATGGCTCCATTCTTCGGATATCATAGAAGCAAACATGTTGTTTATGAACTTGTGAAGATTAAGTGTGGCGCTGAAGTCCCATGACAGACCTGTGTTCCGTGATCCGATTCTGGCATCTAGGGAATGGAAAAAAGGATCAGTCTTGGACAAATTAAAATTCAGATTCAACAAATCAGCAAACTGTATGTTGGTACTGAGATTTAACGCAACACCATTGTTATCAATTACATTTACCAGCCTGAGCTCATTAAACCATACACTTCCGGAAATAGAAGTATTAAGAGCGCTTCTGTTTTTTTCAACTCCCAGTACAATCTCTTTGATTGTCTGCAGATCCGGATTTCCAAATATCTTATATTGTGCCCCGGGAGGACCATTGCTGACCGAATCCTGAACCGGGACATTAGTGCTGTCTCTTGAAAGTTTAATTTTTGTAAGATCATTAAAATTAATTGTCACTTCGTTTAATCCGCTCCATGGAGATCCGGGTCTGTTATCAGGATGCACAGGTGCACGGTATTCATAATAATTATTCGAATCGTTACCAAACCTTATCACCATCGATGCATCGTAAATAGATTCACTGGTATAATTGAATGACGGATCTCCGTTCACAAATAATTTCATTGCCCTGTAATTGAAGAGATCAAGTGGCGCAGAGCTGAAATCTTTTCTGGCAATTTTTCTTACACCATTTGTTAAATTATTTATCTCAAGAGATAGTGACTGTTCGTTGGATTTTGTATTAACATTATTCTGACCTCTTACAGTTTGCCGTAAGGCATCACCTTCAACAGGGCTTCTGTAAATAGTTGAATTCTCTTCTATACTGACAACTGTAATATTATATGTTGTATCTGTTTTGTTCTGCTTTACCCATTGGTTTCCTGTAAGATTAATATCATACATTGTCAACCGCACTGAATCATTCACGGAGGTGATCCACATTCTGGCGAATTGAATATTTGTAAACGCTGCGTTACCATACGATTTAGTAAATTCTGATAATGGAACCTTAAACTGCCTCCATCCATCTCGGCCTTCTCCAACAATATATGGATTATTAACGGTATCAAGACTGATCTCAAACTGAAAATAGTCATTGCCGTTATTAACATTACTTGTCTTATTCAGATCTTCTGTATCAGGTCTTCGTCCTCCCTCAAAATTTAAATTTTTCTGCGTTCCGTTTATTAAATTATAATCTACAGTACCTGTCGAGCTGTTATTATCAAGTGCCGGATCGTTAATTTCTCCTTCGGGGGGACTCGCACCGTTGTTTAAACTCTGATAAATTGCGAGTTCCTGAGCATCAGTTTTATAATCCACACCAATATCGTCCTGCAGCCTTAACTCACCGTTACCGAGAGAATCTTCAGTATCAAGCCTTCCGTTGGGGATCGCATCCTGACTGATATTTCCCAGATCAATTATCAGCTTTCCCGAGCCTGTACTTGCTGTTTTTTCTATCTTCATACTGAACTCAATGAAGTTGATATTTTCATTTACCAGGTCATTACTAGTTGTATTTAAATACTTCATAATGCCATTCCATGTGGTGGATTTATCAGAGATGCTGTCAAACCTACCATTATAATTATATGTGCCTCTTTTCTTAGGATTGTAAACAAGATAAAACGGAGTAATCGTATTCTGGCTGCTCTGAACGTCTTTGTTGACATAAATATCGGTCAGTAAAGCACTGTTTGAGATATTAAACCATTTGAGCTTTCCTCTTTTCGACTGTTTTAAACTCAGGCTGTCGCGCGGACCAATCCTGCTATCTAACGGAACGGATCCGATTGTCCAGGAATTGTAAGTACCCCCCAATGATATAACCTTCTTTGCACCTTCCATATCATCAATATATGCAACTGCTTCATTATTATCCTGAGGTATTTTACTTTTTTTGGTATTAGGATCGGGATTAATAGCAGCGATCTCCCCTCTCAGCTGAATAAAGGACGGGACTTTTGTGTTATATCCGGGTAGGAGATTCACTAAATTAGTGAGCATCTTCGAAGGAAATTCCGTTGTAAAATCTAAACCAAACATGGTATTGTTGGTTGGCTCCTCACCTATTCTTACTTTATCGTTTAATGTTTCCTGTTTAAGATTGACAAATGTAAAACCCAGTTTACTCTTTTCGGAAATCTTATAATCTCCCCTGAGCCCAAGAAAAGTTTTTGATGCTAATGTAAACAAATCATTTGTCTCGTAAGAAATTTTAAGATCTTGAGATATTAAGGCAGAATTGTTCTTGATCACAACTGTACCGGTGGAATAGTCGACAGTGTAATCTTCATTAGGAAGCAGGACCTGTTCGCCAAGCTTTAGGACAACGCTTCCCTGCACAATGTTAAATCCCAGATTAATCGTGTTGCTTGTACCTGCTTCACCTCTTGCTTTACCCCGGAGAGAAAATTTGTTTGCATTTGGCTGCAGCTGAGCATTGTTTTTTAATTGAGTATATATCTGGGGAAACCAATAGCTTGAGTCGATCGTCACTCCGTTGTTTGAATAATTTGCAAGATTGGTAACAAATGGTTTTAATGTCGGGAAAATTATGTAACCATTTTCAGGATCAATAGTTGTCCCCGGCAAAAAATCAAATTTGTTGTCAGGAGTACCGGATCTTCCATTACTATATTTATCCAGACCTAAAATGGAAATCAGATAAGCATTTATACCTGAGATAGGTAACGTTGGACTAAAAATACCATTATTCTCAAACTGAACATTAAAATCAAAGCCTTCTTTTACAATCCTTGAAACCGGAAGCCTGTAAATATTTTTCATCTTCAGTTCCCATGCTAAAGTATGTGCCGGGATAAGATTCTGGACTTTGATCATTTTTAATACAAGTGTGTCTGCAGGCTTGACACTCGTATCCGTACTTATCGATCCAAACTGTTCTCCGGTCTTTGTTCTTTTATACGCTATACCGGCAAAGTATGTATCAGGAAGACTGATTTTTAAAGAAATAAATCCGGCATATTTATTCAAATTATATTCGCTGGGCAAAAGCTTCCGGACAATACCATATGCTTTTATGCCGGATTGAGCAATCGGAACACTTTTTAAAGAATCAGCATACCTTCCTGATGGAGGCAATGGTCCAAGATCAACATGCAGCCCTGCTTTACGATAACCAGTGGTGGTTACATCAGTCTGAACCCATACCTCGAAAGACTGATCATCAACTCCGAGTGAATCTGTCCTTTGGGAAATATTAATATTATTAAAATAATCGAGGAAGCTTGACTTGTAAACTGTATCAAGGAAATAATGATTATCGGAATAGTCCCAGGCTTTGATATCAAATGTTTGCTCCTGAGCTCCTCTGCTGTAATCTTTTACTTCAGTCTTACTTTTCTTTTGCGATACAACTGCGGACAAAGATAAAGCTCCTAACTGAAAGTCGCCTACCACTCCGAATAATGCCTGAGAAGAGCCAATGAGTCCCGAGTTAGTCTGAAGTGAAACATTTCCGCCTTCGATTCTTTTTATAACTTCATCTGCATAACCTTCATATTTTATCTTAAGCTGATTTTCAAAATCAAACAACCTTTGGGTGTTATAATCTGCGTCTATCAGAAGCTTATCCCCAACCTGCCCTTTCGCAGTCAGCTGAACTTCCTGTTTGAAATTAATACTGTTGTTTGAATTACTCAGACCCGTAATAATTGTCTGGTCACTGCTTGAATTCTGATACGATGCTGTTATATCAACAGCTCCGTTAATCTTCAGCTTGAACGAAGGCGGACCAAATATGCTTTCCGATTTAAACGGTAAGGGAATTGTTATGTCTGTAAATTTTTCAAACAGCCTGCTGATGTCATCCTGCGTATTTCCTCTAAACTTTTCCGCTACTATATTTCCAAATACCTTCTTAAGATTATTCTGCGTCATCTCGGATAAATATTTATCCATTGGAATTATAAGTGGTGCCCTGATTTCATCGTCACCAAATTTTTCCCGGATAATAGCATTTCCCGATGAATCGAGGCTTACTGCATATTGAATTATAGAAGAATTCTCTAATAAAAGCGGAGATGTTTTTGGACTGATTCTGGTGCCGTACTGATAACCGGGTTCATAATTGAAATATTTTATCCTTGCTGCAGAATCTACCGGCTGAAACCGGGTTGAATCCAGAGTTAATAAAGAATCAGGCAGAACTTTGGAAGTATCTGTTGGAGTTTTTATATAATTAGAATTATTATTAGTCCTGTCACGTCTTCCTTGAGAAAAAGAAACATTGCTAATAGTAAATAGAATTATTATTATTGCTACAAAAAATGATATACGTTGAAACTCTGCTGTTATATATTTTAATGGATTAAATCTCAAGTACTGCGCAGGTAAATTTTAAAAATGTAATATTCTTCTATAAGT
>JBDTWU010000131.1:0-7859 GCA_040006535.1 bacterium
TTGCAAAACCGCCGCAGTTAAAACAGATTTGCAGATTTATTACCTTCAATGATTTGTAATTAGTTTTATAGTAATATTTTAAAGTCAGTGAACTATACTGTTAATGGCATAATTTTTTATAATTTTATGATATAATTAAATTTTAGTTTTATTTTATAAGACCCGGCAGATAAAAATGGAAAATTCCAAACTAATTTCGGTTCTAAAATCATTAGACAGGAAAGAGCTTAAGCGATTTAAAGAGCTCGTCAATTCCCGCATTAACAGGTATTATAAATGAAAACTAGTTTATACTCAGTCCGCACGTGTCCAAATCAAAATAATTGTCAATGATAAGAAAAGAAATAAGTTGCCCCATTTGTAAAACTTCCGTCCTTTCACCATTATTCAACGGTAAGATCTTAAACAAATATGATGTTTCATATTATAAATGCGGTCATTGTAAATTTTTATTTACAGAAGAAGCATATTGGTTTAACGAATCATACTCGACAGTTATCGCCAATACCGATATCGGTCTTATAAACAGGAATTTATTTTTATCAAAAATAACCAGAGATCTGATTAACAGAAATTTTGATTACAGAAGAAAATTTCTTGATTATGCCGGCGGATATGGAATGTTTGTAAGAATAATGCGTGATGAAGGTTACGATTTTTACAGACAGGATAAATACTGCGAAAATATGTTTGCAAAATTTTTCGACATAAGCGATTTCGAAAAGGAAATTAATTTAAATAAGCATTTTGAATTGCTCACAGCATTTGAAGTATTTGAACACCTGAAAGATCCTCTTGATGAAATTTCGAATATGTTTTCTTATTCTGACTCCATATTATTTACAACCGAAATGTATAAAGAAGAATATCTGGGCAATACTAAAAACTGGTGGTATTTTTCTCCTGCAACCGGTCAGCATATAAGTTTTTATTCCAAAGAAACATTTGAATATATTTCCCGGGAATTATCCTGCAGTTATTACAATGATCAGAATATTCACCTTCTGACTTACAAAAAATTTACTCATAATCCTTTGTCACAAACCCGGCGGAATGATAATATTTTTTACAGCTCTGTCAGAAGAGCTTGCGGCAAAATTTTGCAATTACTGGATGGAAAGCCAGAAAATATTATTACTATTAAAGGAAAATTGCCGGATGACTTTGAATACGTTAAAAAGAAAAATAAACTTTGAAGTAAAGTTACATATTACATCAATATTAAAAACCGGGCGGATGCTTTAAATGAAAATCAGTTTCATCCTGATATTTCTTTGCAACTGCTATTAATTTCCCTTCATCATACAGTTGTCCTGTAAATACAATGCTTGTCGGCCTCTTAGGATCAGGAAACCCGTTCGGGATCACAACCGAAGGATGACCTGTAAGATTTGTAATCAATAAATTGTTTCCTGCAAGTGATGGAGCAATACAAACATCTGCCTGTTTCATAATTTCATCCATTTGCTGAATCAGCAAATAACGCAGCCTGTTGGCACGAATATATTCCGTAGCGGGTACAAAATTCGCTGCACGGAAAATATCCGGCCAGCTGTATTTATTTTGCTGCACCATCTGATCGTCTCTTCCCGAAAGCGTGAGCTCTTCAAAAGCAGAAGCAGCTTCGCATAATAACAGGACTGACATATCATACACAGGCAGATCGGGAAGCTCAAGAGGAATCAGCCGGGCTCCCATTTGTCTGAGTTTTTCAATTGCGGCATTGTTAAATGAACGGTTGATAGTATCTTGATCAAAGTCACTTTTGAAATATCCGATCCTGATATTTTGCAGATCGATCTCAGGTGAATAATTGAATGGAAGATCGGTTAACGTCTGGTCTTTTCCATCCGGACCGTAAATAGCCTTAAAGACAATGGCACAGTCTTCAACATTTCTGCAGAGAGGACCAACCTTGTCCATCGTCCAGCTCAGTGCCATTGCGCCTGTACGGCTGACTCTTCCGTATGTGGGACGCAGTCCGGTCACGCCGCATACTGTAGACGGAGAAACTATCGAACCCCATGTTTCAGAACCAATGGCGAACGGAATCAACCCTGCTGAAACCGCTGATGCCGGACCTGCTGATGATCCGCTTGATCCTGTTGCTGTATCCCACGGGTTTCTGGTTTTACCTCCGAACCATACATCATCCATTGCAAGCTCACCAAGCGAAAGCTTTGCAATCATCACAGCGCCGGCATCATTTAATTTTTTTACTATAGTCGCATCTTCATTGATAACCTGATTTTTATAAGGAGGTGTACCGTAAGTTGTTCTGTAGTTCTCTGTTGCATACATGTCTTTAATTCCATAAGGAATTCCATGAAGCAATCCGCGGTATTTGCCCGCTGCAATTTCTTCATCAGCCAGTTTTGCCTGCTGCATTGCCACTGAATCTGTAAATGTAATTACACAGTAGAGTCCGGGAGAATATTTTTTTAAACGGTCGAGAAAAAAATTAGTCAGCTGAAGTGATGTGATCTTTTTATTTCGTACCAGCTCTGCAAGCTGCCCGATTGAATAATATGCTATACTATTTATATCTGCCGGAAGAATCGTCGAACTGTAATCAGACGTTTCGAAAATTTTCTGTTCAGTATCAAATTTTTTCCCTACAGGTACAGGATTAAAGTTATAAGCCGGAGGAACATTATTAAACAGCTTTACCTTCCGCATATTTTCATAATTCAGCTTCTGATCATCAAGCAGAGATTTCATGCTGTCCATTTCAGGTTCTGAAAGTTCGATGCCGATTAATCTTTCTGCATGAGCGATATCCTTTCTGTCGGTCTTGTGCTTTTCATCAGACATGAAAGCTCCTAAGAGAAAACAAAAAGTGCAGATCAAAATTATAAAAATAGTTTGGTATTTTTTATTCATAATATTATATCAATTATTTTCAATGAGTCAAATTAAATACAATGAACTTTATTAACAACAAACTTTTTGATTTTATTTTAAATGTGTTGACAGATAAGTATTCTCAACATCATCTTATAATTAATTAAGATCCTGTTCAGTCATTAAAACCAAATTGCATTTCAAAAAGGGTATTCTTAAATTATTAAGATTCACAACATATCTTTGAAATTAAAAAAATTTAAACAATTATGGAAAAAAGAATATTTGGAATTATTCTTACGCTGTTAGGACTTGCAGGCTTAATTCTGGCAGCAGTCAATTTCATGAATGGCGGGTATGGAGAAAAAAATATAAAAGAAATATTGATCTATGGGATCCTGGGGGCGATATTTTTCTTTGCAGGTATCGGTCTGATCCGCAATACTAAGGATAAAGCCACATAATATAAAAAACTTACAGATAAATTGTAAAAATAAATTCCGCGGGAAGATTGAGAATTATGAAATTAATCCCGGATCTTATTAATCCGGAATATTCAGTTTAAAATATTCTGAAAGAATTTATATCATTATTCAGCAGCACGGCACTTTCCCTCACTCTTTCCATAAATTCTTTTTCACTGCAATCTTTTGGCGCAGAATAAATAATGCTGCGGCTTGAATTTATTAAAAAGTTTTTGGTATGTATGTTTTTCATCAGGTTTTCAAGATCATTAGACTGGGCTCCGATGCCCGGTATCAGCAGCGGGACATCCGGATGCCGGGTAGTGAAAATATTTAATTCTGAAATATGATTCGCTCCGAATACGAAGCCTATATTATCATTTTTATTCCAGCTTAAGCTTTTCTCTATAATGATTTCATATAAGTATTTTTCACCCACTTTCAGAAATTGAAAATCTTTTCCCCCCGGGTTGGAAGTAAGAGCAAGAATATAAACTGCTTTATTAGTTCGCTTAAGGAAGGGCTCGAAAGAATCTTTTCCTAAATATGGACTGATAGTGATCGAATGAAAATCATATTTATCAAAATATGTTTTTGCATATAGTTCGGCTGTATTTTCAATATCGCCCCGTTTCGCATCACAAATTTTTATCATCTCTTTCGGGATTGCAGACAAACTTTCCTCCATTGCACTGATTCCATCACTTAATAAAAATTCATAGAAAGCAATATTAAACTTAAATCCCGCAACGATGTCCTTTGTGGAATCTATAATTGCTTTATTAAACTCTCCGACAGGATTATTATACTTTAAAAAGAAAGAAGGAATTTTTTCAAGGTCAGAATCCAGGCCTATTATCAGGTTGGATCTGTTCTTCAGAATAATGTTTTGTAATTTTTGTTTGTAGTTCATTTTTTAATGCTCTGCGTCTGAAATCCGGATCAAAAAGTATTTTTCCACATCATAGACTCGACAGGTCTGTTTGTTTTTTTATTATATTTTGCGGAAGGTTTTTTGTCGTATGGAGTAAGTACTTCTCCCTCAACTTTAAAATAGATCAACTGCCCGATCGGCATCCCTGCATAGATCCGTACCGGCTGCTTAACAGAAATTTCCAGCGTCCAGTAATTTTTAAAACCAACATCGCCTTTACCCGCCGTCGCATGTATATCAATTCCCAATCTTCCTACGCTGGACTTCCCTTCGAGAAAGGGCACATATTTAAAAGTCTCTGTATATTCGAGTGTAACACCGAGATACAATTTTGTGGGATGAAGAATGTGTCCTTCTTTTGGAATTCTGAAGCGATTGATTTTATTATGCTTCTTTGCATCGAGAACTTCATCCTTATATACAGCGAGCCATTCTCCTAAATGAACATCATAGCTGTTTGAACCAAGACACTTCCTGTCAAAAGGTCTCACTAATATATTTTTATTTTTTATTTCTTCCAGAATTTGTTTATCCGATAATATCATGAGGTATTAAATGATGTGCCGAAGTACCGCTTCGGAATAAGTTTGTAAAGTTATAAAGTTAGTAAGGTTTTGTAAAGTACGTTTAGCATTTGCTGTAAAACATTTTACGTCTCACGTCTCGCGTCTCACGTCTCACGTCAATACTGATTTCTATATCTGTAAGCGCTCATTGCAATGCCCATCATTACGAGAAAAGAAAGCAGCGAAGACAGGCCATAGCTCATCATCGGCAGGGGGATCCCGATCACCGGCATTATTCCTATCGTCATTCCTACATTAATAACCAGATGAAAAAGTATAATGCTCGCAAATCCAATACATGCGACACTCAGAAATTTATTCCTGGAAAGATAAGCATTGTTGACAAGCTGAAAAATTATTATCATATATAATATTAAGATAATGACCGAGCCGGCAAATCCGAACTCCTCACCGATCATGCAATATATAAAATCCGTCCATTGTTCAGGAATAAATTTTAATTGTGTCTGTGTTCCCTGCAAAAATCCTTTCCCAAACAACCCTCCTGAGCCGATAGCAACTTTGGACTGGATAACATTGTAACCACTTCCGAGAGGATCTGTAGCAGGGTCGAAGAGAGCTTTGATCCTGTTCTGCTGATAAGGCTGAAGCTTATGATAAAGTGTATCAAAAGATAATCCAATGATTAAATTAATAACCAGTAATCCTAAAGTGACAAAAATATTCCGTTTAAATAAAAGTAAAATTATTCCAACAATAATAATTGCTGCAATAAAATATGTCATTCCAAAAAAGGCTCCCAGGATAACGAGAACCGGTGAAATAATTACAAACAGAATATAAGGAGAAAGTCCAACCCAGAACAAGACCGGCAATATCATTGAAAGAAAGACAAGTGAAGTACCCATGTCAGGCTGACGCATTATCAGCAGCACAGGAAAAAGCACAAATGCACATGACTTCAGAAATATCAAAGGCTTATTCACATCTTTAAAACCATCTTCGGACTTAGATAAAAAATTTGCAAGTGCAAGTATTGTTGCTATCTTGGCAAATTCGGACGGCTGTATTCCGAATCCTCCCATGCTGAACCAGCTTTTAGAACCGGAAATTTTTTTACCTATTATTAAAACTAATATAAGAAGGACAATAGATATTCCATAGATCACATATGAAGACATTGCAATAAATCTCGGGGGAATATAGCTTATAAGAAGCATCAGCACAATACCTGCGACAGCAAAGCCAAGCTGCTTGGAAAAATAATCTGTGCCGCTTGTGTAGGTAGCGCTGAAGATTGCCAGCAGCCCTGCAGTAATCACTGCCAGCGTCATTATCAAAAGGAGCAGATCTATTCTTTCAAATATACTTTTGTTCATTTATATAAAATTCCTTTTTTCTGATCAAGTGTTTAAAATGAATAATTAATCCTGACCGCCGCCGGCCATTTTCACTTCTGCGTTTCGTTCATATCCGGCTCCTCCTAAATATCTTATCATTAATGCTGCGGCAACAGGTGCTCCGAAGCTTGCACCCCATCCTTCGTTTTCACCAAGCACGCAAATGGCAATCCGCGGATCATCGAACGGTGCAAAACCAACAAACCATGAATGATTTTTACCGGATGAATTTTGCGCTGTTCCTGTTTTACCGCTTAAAATAAATTCCTCTGACTTTATTCCCCTTGCAGTTCCTGTCCCGTTAACTACAAGATACATTCCCTTTCTCACAGCGTCATAATATTTCTGCGGCATATCAATTCTTCTTTGCTCGAACTTTACATCTTCATATGTATCGTTTACAGTATTTTTTATTTTTGTAACAAAATGAGGCTGGCAATACAAACCATCCATTGCTATGGAGGCTGTATAGGCAACCATCTGAACCGGTGAAACACCAAGCTCTCCCTGTCCGATTCCGAGACTTACAAGAAAGCCCTGTGTCCATTTATTTGCACCATACCTCTTATCAAAATATTCCTGTGAAGGAAGCAATCCTGAAGTTTCATTAGGTATGTCAATTCCTGTTTTCGAGCCGAAGCCGAATATCTTTCCGTATTTATGATAATTATCTATACCGACTGCCAGTCCCATTTTATAAAAAAAAACATTTGCCGAAACTTCAATTGCGCGTGTAACATTAATATTTCCATAAGCTCCATGATCTTCAAAAGTCCTGTTGCCATAAGTAAATGAACCACCGCAAGCAACCGTTGATGTTGGTGTAATTATCCCCGCATCGAGAGCAGCCATTGACATCATCATTTTCCATGTTGATCCCGGCGGATATTTTGTCTGAATTACTCTGTTAAACAAAGGCTTTTGAGGGTCAGTGATAAGTGAGGAAAATAATTTCGGATCGGTCTTACCCGCAAATGCTGACAGATCGAAATCCGGTTTTGACACACAGCATAAGATCTCTCCTGTCCTTGGATCAATTGCTATGATCGCTCCGCGCTTTCCGTTTAAAAGTTTCTCGGCATACTCCTGAAGATCCTTATCCATTCCTAAGATCAGATCAGCTCCATTGACCGGCGGAATATCACTGTTGCCGTCATTCAGCTTCCCTACTTCCCTGCCCTTCACATCCACTGTTATAAAATTATATCCCTTTACTCCTCTGAGATAATTTTCGTAATTAGCCTCAAGCCCGCTGGAGCCAACGACATCACCCTGTTTATAATAATCACCTATCTGCTTATCGAGAGATTTTTCTGAAATCTCACTTGTATATCCAAACGAATGCGCCCCGCGGAAATTATTCGGATAATATCTTATTGCATCCGTCTGATAATCAACACCGTTTAATCGTTCTTTATTTTCCGCAATGTGTGAGATTGTTTTGAAGTCAACATCTCTTTTAATCTTTGCAGGATTAAATCTGTTAGTTCCTTTTATATTCTTTAAATTTTCCTGAAGCTTTTCAGGCGGAATGTCTAAGAGAGCTGAAATTTCCGGAAGGTTGTTTTTATCGAACTGTGACGGAGTAATTGTTACTGTGTATGACGGCTTGTTGTCTACAAGAACTTTCCCGTTCCTGTCATACATCAAACCTCTCGGCGGAGTGACAGTTATAGTCTTCACTGAATTC
>JBDTWU010000132.1:0-6318 GCA_040006535.1 bacterium
ATTATTTAATCCTCTTATGGCATTATAATTCGCAATGTAATTTGCCGGTTCCTGAAAGTCCTCCCTTACTATTATAGTAGAGCCAAGGTCAATTTCTTTATAACCTATTTTAAATTTTTTCCTCTTCCCTTCACAATAAAATACAGTATCGTTCATGTTTCCTGTATTGACCAATGGAGATCTTATAACAACGAATCCGATCGCCGGTGGAGCAAATCCATAAACTCCATCTTCATTTGTTGCGTTGTATATATAAGTCAAACTATAATTCGTATCAACACCTCCTTTATCGTCACTTGCATCTCCAAGGTCATGATCACTGTATAAATTTAAATGGGCATTAGTCCAGACATTATTACTTCTGTTAATGATCCTGTATTCCTGATAAATAATATTTTTTAATTCTTCCGGCTGATTGAAAGACCAATTGATTTGTTTAATATCTGCTTTTAAAGGAGCTGTCCCGCCGGAATACTGGTTATGAGATTCGGGATAACTGTCAGTATAGGAATAAAACATAGTTTGATTTCCATAATCAATTGGTTTTAATATCATTGTTAAAGAATCAAAATAAACCGGCGCACCCTGGTCTGAATTTCCAAGCAAAATATTCGGCCATGTAATTCTGTCGGAATCATTTTGATTAAAAGTAATCTTATATAATTTGTAATCAGCATTTCCGTTTCCATGAGGAACTCCATTATTGTCTGTATAGCCGGGTAAGTATTCCGATCCATACTTACATACTGTAACTAACGTGTCTCCATTTACTATTGCTCCAATTACAGTACCTGAAGTATATGCAGCATATTTGCCTTCACCTTTGGGCCATTCAAGTCCGGAGTACCCCGAAGGATTATGATTAAACAATCCGTTATTCTGAAACCATGTGTTTATATTGTTTGAATTCAAAAGTTTCCCATTAGGTGAAACATTTAGTGAATTCGTATATAAAATTAATCCGTCATTTCCTGTTACGAAACAATTATCAATTCCAAGCTGAATAACGGAATTCAATTTCGTGTTTATATTAGTGACAATAGGTCGCCCGTTCGCAATGATCGTACCATTTGCTCCACACAATATAGAAGAGCGATCATAAGTAGTAAAATGGTATAAATTATTTAATGTGCCCAAATTAATTGTATTTACTACGTTACCGCTAATTAGAATAGCTGTTCCGTTATCTCCGATTATAAAGGTATTACCTACACTAAACCAGTTGGTCGATACGTAATTTAAATTATCCGAAGTATTGCTATTAATTCTGTTCCAGTTTAAACCACTGTCCGTCGTTTTTAAAATTATTCCATTGCCTCCAACAGCAGTCATTCTATTAGGAAAGATATCATTAAAAGAGATTGAATTTAAATTCAATGTGCCAATTTGTGAAATTGTCCATACGTTATTCTCTAATTTCAAAAATGTTCCGTTCTCCCCGACGGCAATTGCTCTACCAAGACCATACATTATTTTGATATCTTTTAAAGAATTGGTTGTATTACTCGTCATGCTCGTCCAGTTATTTCCACCATCAGCTGTTCTTATAATTGTTCCGTTTGAACCAACTGCATAGCCCGTACCATTATAAGCTAACTCAATTGAATATAAATCAGAAGTTGTATTACTGTTCATGTTTTCCCATATAAGACCCGAGTTTGAACTTCTTAGTATAGTTCCATTGTCTCCGCAGATATAGAGCATCTGACCGCTCGAAATAATTCTGTTCAAATTACTTGTAGTCCCGCTGTTCTGAAAATTCCAAACCGGCTGGGAAATAGAATGATTTGAAAGAATTAATACCAATAAAAATACAATTAAAATTTTCATACTTAATATAATTTTTTAGAAAATATTTATTGAGATCAGAAATCTGTGAGAATAATCACAGATTGATATTTGAATCTTGTGGTTAAATTACGAGGGTGTAATATTGTTAACTAAAATCCTGATGCTGCCGTTCGTCAGATCAATTATTTCAGATTTCAGTTTTTCAATTTTAGACAATCTCACCTCCAATGTCAATCTACATTTCACATCAGAATTATTTTCAATAAGCCTGATCTTTTCAGCTTCGATCAGATTCATTATCACATTCATGAATGTATAATCAAATTCTAAATTTATTTTTGCAGTGATAAGCTTTTCAATGATATTAGCATTGCTCAAACACAGGTCAGCAGATTCAAAAAAAGCTCTTCGTAATCCGCCTACTCCCAGCTTTGTTCCTCCAAAGAATCTTGTAACTATTACAATAACATCAGTAACGTGATGCTTATCAATTGCTTCAAGTATAGCTTTGCCCGCGCTTCCTGACGGCTCACCGTCATCAGATATTTTAAAATTAGTTTGATCAATCCCGACACGATATGCATAAGGATGATGCGATGCATCATAATATTTTTTTTTACCATCTTTTAATATTCCGGAAATTTCCGTTTGCGAATTGAAAGGGAAGGCGGTTGAAATGAATTTGGATTTTGTGATCTTCATTTCAAACGAAGAAGTATTATCAATAGTTAAATATGAATCAATCAATCAAAAAAACTTTTAATTCTTAGAATCCATATTGTATTTATTAAAAAACAGAAAGTCGTAATTCGTAATTCGTAATTTTCAATTCTCAATCATCCAACCTTCTTCACCAATAAGCGGCACAAATTTAAAATCCTGATAAGTCTTGAATTTGTATTTCGGTTCGTCATCATTTCCATCATCACCTTTAACTTTTTTTACAAGCAGGAGCTTCTGCGAAATTTCATCACCAACAGGAATCACCATTCTTCCTTCTGATTTAAGCTGCTCCAGTAATGGCTTGGGAATTTTCGGGCTTCCTGCAGTAACAATAATTTTATCAAATGGTGAGTGCTCTGCCCATCCTTTTGTACCGTCATCATTTTTTAAATGAACATTATATCCAAGCCTGGCAAGCTTTTCTTTTGCAAGATCATACAGCTCTTTTATTCTTTCGACTGAGTAAACATCCGCACCCAATTCTCTCAGTATTGCAGACTGGTAACCGGAGCCGGTGCCCACTTCAAGAATCTTATCGTTAATATTTATTTCTAACAGCTCGGTCATAAATGCGACTGTGAATGGCTGGGAAATTGTCTGGTTGGAATTCAGAGGGAGTGCAATATTCTCATAAGAATAATTTTTAAATTCTTCTTTTACAAATAATTCTCTTTTTACTTTTCCGATAGCTCTTAGAACTTCCGGATCTTTTATTCCCAGGGAATTGAGCTTCTCAACCAGTTCTTTTCTATGTAGTGAGTTTAGATCCATTATTCGTCATTTCTGTCTTTCTCTTCCTTTTTCTCTTCCTGCTTTAAATCCTGCTTGACCTCGTCCCCGTCAAATTCACTTTCGGTTTCTTCAAAAATATTTTTCATAGAGCTTACAACAGAGGTCTTGCCCATTGATCGGATCAGCCTTTCTTTCAGTTCCTGCACGTTCGAATAAACTTCAAGCTTACCATCCTCAGCAACAGAGATAACCCTTCTTTCTTCTGAAACAATTATTGCAACGGCATCTGAAACTTCTGTAATACCAATACCCGCGCGGTGCCTTGTGCCGAGATTTTTATTTCTTATTTTCTCCGGCTCTGATAAAGGAAGAAGACATCTTGCTGCTTCTATCCGCTCATTCTTAAAAATTACAGCTCCGTCATGGAGCGGTGACTTTGGATTAAATATTGAAATTAATATTTTCAGCTTTATTTTCGACTGAATAATTTCTCCCGTCTCAATAACATTTTTTAAGCCGGTCGTTCTTTCTATCACCATTAATGCTCCCCATCCTTTGTTCTTTAATTCAAAGGAAGCATCAGCGATCTCGTTCACGTTTTCATCCACATTCGCTTTTGTAAATATTCTGGCAACTCTTGTCTTGCCAATGAACAGAAGAAGCCTTCTTATTTCCGGCTGGAATAAAATTATGAATGCTATTACCCAGATATCGGTCACGCGGCTCAGAAGCCAGCCTGTTGCCTGCATGTTCAGAAGCTGCGCAACAAATGAAAATGCAATTATCAAAACCAACGCTATAAAGATCTGAGAAGCGATGGTGCCCTTCATTATAGTGTAAAGCTTGTAAAAGACATAAGTGACTAAAATTATATCAATTATATCTATGATCCTGACAGATAAAAAGCCGACTTTAAATAATTCCATTTCTATTTAAAAGCAATGAATGATTTGTTCATAAAAAAATATTTTTCAGTATAAAAATTTGCATCGGGGAATAATATTTTCAGCTCATCTTTCTTCAGCAACCGGATTGAACCCGCAATCTCCTTAGCTTTCAATACATCTGTCTCTTTATTATACCAGCCCAGGTTGTTTTTCATAATGAGTTTTGTTTTCACTGAGTCCGGCAGGTACTGAAAAAACGGAAACAGGAAATGCGGTTCTACAGGAAAATAATAATTAGGCGTCTGAACAAAATAATGCCTGCCAATTCTTCTCATTTCGTCCGAAGCAATCATCTGTCTGTCAAAGGTATTTAAATGTTCAAGCAGGCTGTTTGAATAAACTATATCATATTCCTGATTATCAAAAAACCCAAGATCCTCTGCATCCCTTTTCAGAAAGCATAAATTCCTGATGTCCTTTAAATTCTGTAATTCGGTGTTAACGATTGTTATATGATAATTCTTATTATTAATAAAATCAGAATTTCTCCAGTGATAGTCGCTGCCACCGACATCCAGGATATTCAGCGGCTTATCTAATTTGTCCGTAAACTGTTTAAAGAACTCTAATCTTTTTTTGCGCATTCTGGCTGATAAAGAATTTCCGTTTGTCTGATTTGCATTATATAATAAATATGATCTGAGCTTTTCATTCATTTTAAATATTATAGATCAACTTTCAAAGCCGCGAAATAATATAAGTCATTGTATTTCATATCTTCTGTTATATTATTAATAATTCGATATTGCAATTTTCCTTCAACGTATAATTGTCTTACAAGCTGCCATAAAATTTCCACTGTGAAAATATCCCTGTTGATCCTTGTGCCGTCTAAAAAACGATTTGTTCTGAGATATGCATCACCAAGCCCGAAATTAATATTACCGCCGTAGTTTGCAATTAGGTTACCGGATGAATCCAAAATAATTCCTTCACCTGATCTCTGATGCTGATACTTCATCTTAAAATTCAGGCGGCTTGTAATATCAAAATTAATTTTTGCAGCGATCTCATCGGAGTTGGGTGGAAGAGAGTGACCAAGAGACATTGACCGGTTTGTATAGGTACTTTTATTGGAGCGATGTGAATAAACAAAAGGATCAAGATGAGTGAACTCAACAGCAAAGTTGATGTTAACTGAACTGCTCCATAAAGCGCCGATTTGCCATCCAAATTTATTTTCATTCAGCGAATCATTTTTTCCAATCGTTCCGAAAGTGAGATCATCGATCAGCAGTGAACTCTGCAGTGATAAATTTTTTACAGGATCTATTTCAACGTCAAAGCCCAGTAAGGTATTATTTTCTTTTGTCTGCTCCGCACCTGTACTCAGGTCAGCTGAAGTCAGAAAGCTTAAAGGATTTAAATATGTAAAGCTGAACGGCTGATTGCTGATTATCACTGATTCCCACAGGCTAATTTTGAGTGCATCAGAAAAATTTATATTTAAATTATGTGTTGCAATATTTTTTGAGGATAACTCACGGCTGGAAAATTCTGGGTAAATTCCTATCGAATCTCCATTAAGATTTCCGTAAGCAAATGAATAGCCTACAGTCTTATACTTTATATCAATTTTGCCGAAATCAAACGGGAGTGTATTACCTGACAAAAATAATTTATCTATATATCCGAAACCATAATTAAGGTGTGTCCTTCCGAAAGTAAGAGAGAGCCAGTCTGACTTTGTCCGGTAACGGAGATATGCAACGGGAGAATTGATTTTTTTTTGAGCACTACTGAAATTATTGTATTCCCTCAATAACGGATCGCGCGATGATGCAAAGATGATATTACTATCATTTGCATTTGCAAAACGTCTGTCTGATAATTTTAAATAAAATGCAACGCTGTTAAATATTACCCCTCTGAATGTCATTCCAAAATCACCCCGCAGAGCTGAGTTTTTTTCAGATGAATTCCGGTACGCTCCCCGGTTTGAAACCGATCCGGAGAGATCTGTAAAAATAGTTTTAGCGGAATCAGCGAAATAGTATAAATGTTTTTCAGAGTGGTTATTAAAAAGTTTTCTTAAACCTTTTTTAGTTATGATATTAATTTGCTTTTTTACAGTCCGGTAAATATCATATTCAAATTCCAGTTCATAATCTGCCAAAATTTTTTT
>JBDTWU010000133.1:0-6632 GCA_040006535.1 bacterium
AGCTTCAGAAGGTTTTGAGTGAGCCTTCTAATAAGAGATCGCTGCAGGCGTCAGAATCGGAATATCTTAAGGATAGCGCCAAGCAAATGCATATTGTTGATGATGAATTATATTTTGTTATAGATGAAAAATCTCATATAACAGATCTTACTGAAAAGGGGCGTGAGTATTTAGCGCCAAGTACCGTAGAGAGAGACTTTTTTACCTTACCTGATCTGGGGACCGAATTTGCTCAGCTTGATCATGATCCGGAGTTATCGGTTGAACAAAGAGAATTAAAAAAGGAAGAGCTTACCAAGATATATTCGGAAAGAAGTGACAGGCTTCATACCGTTCAGCAGTTATTAAAAGCACACGGACTATACGAGAAAGATGTTGAGTATGTAGTGCAGGATGGAAAGGTAATGATAGTGGATGAGTTTACCGGAAGAATTTTATCCGGGAGACGATATTCTGAAGGGCTCCATCAGGCAATAGAAGCCAAGGAAGGAGTCCATGTAGAAAAAGATACTCAGACCCTTGCTACAATCACTCTCCAGAATTACTTCAGGCTATATAAAAAGCTTGCAGGAATGACCGGAACAGCTGAGACGGAATCTGCAGAGTTCTTTGATATCTATAAGCTTGATGTTACAGTAATTCCGACAAACAAAGATTGTATCAGGGCCGATGGAAATGATTTTATATACAAAACAAGAAGGGAAAAATATAATGCAGTAATAGATGAAATATCGGACATGAGAAGCAAGCGAAGACCCACATTAGTCGGAACGACAAGCGTTGAAGTTTCGGAAACAATTTCACGGTTGCTTAAGCGCAAATCGATACCTCATGAAGTTTTAAATGCAAAACAACATGCCAGGGAAGCACATATAGTTGAAAATGCCGGCTTGCCCGCAGCAGTGACTATTGCCACTAATATGGCGGGAAGGGGTACCGATATAAAATTAGGTCCGGGAGTCGCTGAAGCAGGAGGACTTCATATTGTCGGGACAGAGCGTCATGAATCAAGGCGTATTGACAGACAACTTAGAGGAAGATCCGGAAGACAAGGTGACCCGGGTTCATCGAAGTTTTTTTTATCATTAGAGGATGATCTTATGAGATTGTTCGGAAGCGAAAGAATTGCCAGTGTAATGGAAAGGCTGGGAATTAAAGAAGGTGAAGCTATTGAACACAAGATGATCACGAACTCAGTAGAAAGGGCTCAGAAAAAGGTAGAAGAAAATAATTATGCAATACGAAAACGTCTGCTGGAATATGATAATGTCATGAATCAGCAAAGAGAAGTTATTTATGCAAAGAGAAGGCAGGCTTTGATGGGCGAGAGATTAAAGGATGAGATCTTTGATATGGTGGACAAAGCAGTTGAAAATATGGTAAAAAAATATCATGATGAAGGAAATATTGACGGGCTTATTGATGAAGTTCAGAGAACTTTCCTTGTAAGACTTCAGATCTCTCCAGAAGAATTTCAGAAACTGGGTGAAAATGGTTTAAGGGATTTAATATTTAATGAAACAAAGATCTTTTATGACAGAAAAGAGGAAAGATACGGCCCCGATCTTATGGGTCAGATAGAAAGATTCGCAATACTGAATATTATAGATGAAAAATGGAAAGAGCATCTCAGAGAGATGGACGATCTTAAAGAAGGTATTAATTTCCGTGCTTACGGACAAAAAGATCCTCTGCTTGAATATAAAACTGACGGCTTTAAATTATTTGTAGAAATGCTTGATACATTATCAACGGGAATAATAAATTTTATATTTAAATTTACTGCACAGACTCCGGAAGAAGCAAAAAATGTCAGGACACCGGTGCAGGCTAATCAGTCAAGATTAAGAACGTATCATCAGTCTTCAGAAGGAATGGGATATATTGGAGGCAGCGATGATTCTGCAGCAGGAGAGGATCCGAATGCCAAGAATCAACCTGTAAAGGTTGCAGAGAAGATCGGGAGAAATGATCCTTGCTTTTGCGGAAGCGGTAAGAAATATAAAAATTGTCACGGCAGAACAAGTAGAGAAGCGGTAAGCTGAGACAAACTATGAGTATAAAAATCAATGCGGAAAATATTATTGATGAAATAAATGAATTTTCCGAAAGACCCTTAATGAATAGGTTTGAAATCTCTGTGATAATTGAATTTATTTGTGTCTCTGACAATAAACTCTTTAAGGATCTGATTTTCCAGGCAAAATATGTAAATGGATTAAAGAATGTTATATCCGGAAGAAGTATCAACAAAGATGATTATATGGAAAAGCTTTTCGAAGAATTTAATAAATCGCTTGAAAGGTTTATTTCATTGTTGAGAGAAGCCGTTTTAAAATTGAATGATTCCGGGATAAAATTTTTCGATGAGAAGTATTTTAAATTAACCCATGAAAGCATGGTCAATATGATGAAACTTATCGATGATCTCACGATAGTAAAAGAATATTTTAACAGAAAGCCCAAAAGCATCACGGAGTGAGTTACGAATTAAAAGCCACTTCATTGAAATAATTTTTTATTTCGAGTGGCGGCTCAATATTAAATTCTTTTTTAAGTCTCTTTTCATAAAACCTGTATAAAAATTTAAACTTCCGGAAATCTTTGTTTTTATTATAAATTGAAAGAAGCTTTAAAATTATTTCATCGTCATTGTAATCAATATCGATAAGTTTTTCCAGCATTTTCATAACGAGCTTATTATCCTCTTCCTTTTCATAATGAGAAATCAGTTTATGTATTACCTCAGAGTATACAAACTTCAGATTTTCGCGAACGTCTTCCGCCCAGTTTTGAAATGATTCACTTGCAAAATCGGTCTTGTATAATTCGAATGCTTTAAGCTTGTTACTTATCTCGGGGCTGGAAGCAAGACTCTTGAATTCTTCAATATCCGTCCTGATATCTGTTATGAAATTTTTAGAAGTAATGAAATATTTTTTATCTTTTATTATAAAGACTTCCTTACTGATCTTTTCGGAAAAAATTTCAGACAGGAATGTTTGTATAACCTTCCTTACTTTATTTATTTCAACATCTGCGATTGCATCGTAATTTACATTTTTCGAATTATATAAAAGATCATCAATTATAGTTTCTTTTGTTATATCACTACCGTTTAAAGTTTTGTAGACAAAATAAAGGAAAATAGACTTCGACTTTGCCCTGAGCCATAGAGTGTCAGGAAGCGCTTTTCCATTAATAAATATTTTACAGTGATTAAGAAAATGAATCTCTATTTGCACTGAGCGCCTTTTAAGAGAAGATACAGGCACATCATTTTTTGTAAAGATGTCCTTTAGATATACTGTCCCGACGTCATTGTCAAGAGCATACTCAAATACATACCTGAGCTTATTAGCCTTTGCCCTGAAAATAATATAGTTAAAGTATTCATATTCTTCGGACATAGCCGCAAATTTTAAGAATCTTTCCTTGAAGTTTTTAAGATCTTTATTAAGTGAATAAAAATAACATTCGCAGAATAATATTACAGCCTGGTTAAAAATTGTGAAATTTTCTTTTTTTATCTTATTAATTTCCTTAAGGGTGTGGTGATAAGCCTTGATATTTGCTGAGAGCAGAGACGCTTCAAGCAGGATTATAAGTTTGCGGGTTTTTGATAAAAAGTAATTTTCCTGATTCAATAGTTGGCTGACCATTGAAGCCTGCTCCGTAAGGTTATAACAATACAGAATCAGCGAGTCAATAAAATAAATATAGTTTTTCAGAAAGGTGTGCTTTTTTGAAAACTCCAGATCTTTAACCACCTGTTTGAACTGATAATCCAGAAAGCCTTTCAGAATACTTTGAAATTCAAATTGATTTTTATAAGCCGAAAATATTGTCTGATTTTTTTCTTTATTCTTATCAGCAAGATAATTGTAAAATATCTCAAACTCTTTAGCATTGTAGCTGGCAAATAACGCAAAGCAGACCTGACTGTAATTTGAAAGATCAAAGTTTTTAAAATCAAAATTGTTTTGAATAAATCTTATGACCTGATTACCGGTTTTATAATCCCCATAGTCAAAAAATATTAACATGGAAAATGTACTTTCTACAAGTATATTCTCATCTATTTCTTTAATACCTTTACTGCTGTTTGAAAGGATCTTATTAAAAATATCTTTCAGTCTTTGAATATATTTTTTATTCTTTAAATTTCTTCCTGTTGTAATGTAAGATTTTATCAGTGAGACAATGAATTGTATTTCTTGCTCCATACGAAGCCTGAACTTCAGTATATGCTCCGTTATAGGAATATTTGCAATACCGATACCCTCCTTCAGGAAATTACAGTTGCATAAGAGCATAAGTAATTCCACATAATAGTTTACATCATGCTTTTTAATCTTATTAACGGGTATAAGAATACTCTCGTTTGCTCCAAGGGAAAACTTGTTCTTAAGTATATTCTCAAGATATTCGGTCGCCTTTCCTACATCCTTATCCTTGTAAATAAATGTGTTGACCTTCAGGAGAATATACTCAAGAGATCTCCTGAAATTCTCATCGCATATATCCTCAATTTTATGAAACAGCCCGCTGGAGTGTATAAGAAGCAATTTATCCGAGGCATTTAGCTTAATCCACTGTTTAAGTGTTTCATAGTCTTCTCCAAGAATCAGATAATTAAGAGCTATGTAATCTTCTCTCCAGTCCTGGTTTTTCAAATAAAAATTACCCAGTCTTTTATAAATACCGGATATATTTTCTTTTTTAAATTCTTCAGCTGCAATCTTATTCAGAAATTTTCTTAATAGCTCATGCAGCCTGTATGTCTCATCCTCCTTATTAATAAATACATTACTCTGATACAGCTTTAATAATATATCATAACCCTTCTCAATACCGAGCACGTTTTCAATTATATTCTTATCAAATGATTCGGGATAGGAGAGTACAAGGAGAAGAGATTTTTCTTCAGCTGTGCAGTTTTCATAAATTTCCTTTGTAAAATATTCGAATATATCATTCCTGCTTAAATTGAGATCTTCATTCTTAAGCACTTCATAATTATTAGTCATCAGCAAAAGCTGGATTGCAGTGACCCATCCTTCTGTATTTTTCAGAAATTCTTCAAGTAATTCCTTATCAAGATTATTAGTACTCTTCTTATTAAGCTTTATAAAATTTTCTATATCCGAATCATCGAATAAAAGATTATCTTTTGTTATGCGTCCCAGCCAGTTTTTTGCCAGAAATTTCGGATAGTTAATTTTTTTAGGATCTCTTCTTGAAATAAAAACAAAATTAATATTCCAGGGAAGGTATTCGAGAAAATAATTTAATGCAGCACAAACCTCATCGCTTTCGTCAATATTATGAAAGTCATCAAGAAAGATATACAACTGTTTGTTCCTTTCTCTAAGATATAAGTACAGCTCACTTGAGAATGAGGATATAATTTTATCTATTTTCTCAATGACCGGAATATTCTGGGATTTGTATAAAACAGCTTTGAGCTTAGTACTGAAATTTGAACTGGGCAGGTTGTTCTCAAAAGCAAGGGCGAGAAGCAGGAAAAAATTCTCAATGGAATTATCATAAGTACTTATGCTTATCCAGAGCTTCAGTTCCTTTTTGAGCTTATGAAAATATTCTGCCGAAAATGAGGTCTTGCCATAGCCGGCAGGTGCCGTAATCAATATCAATCTTTTAGATTTAAAAGATTGAATTTTCCGTATGAGCCTGTCTCTTGAATAATAATGACCTGGGATCTCCGGAGCTATTATCTTTTGTGAAAATTCAATATTTAAAACCGGATTCAGCATTAGTTAATCTTGATTCTTTAAATTTACTTAAAACTATCAAAGATAAACCACAAAGGCAATAATTATTATAGTAAAATAATTATTGCCTTGTTAAAATATACAAAAATATTTCTGATTTACTAAACAGCTTCCATTTCTTTGTGAATAACTTTGATATCTTCAAGTGGGATTATTACCCCGGGCTCTGTTTTTGGAAGCATGCTCAAGGATTCTTTCTGCTGACTGCTTCTTAATTTTTCCTGAAGAATAAAATTCTTCCTGATCTTTTCTTCAAACTCTCTCATTTTATCTTCAATAGACATCTTCTTTTTATTTTTCGCGATCATATCTTCACGATATCTCTTTAGGAAATAGCCGATTGTTTCCACTCTAATCTTTATCGAACCGGTTGGTTTATTCTCGTCTATATCCTTGAATGAAAAATAAGGTGTTCCTGAATCTTCAACAATCTCCTGAACTACTGTATAAATAGGAGCATCGTGACCGCACTTGAATGAAGAAAGCTCAAGCGCAACAAGATTAGGATGCCGCGCAGTATATTTCGCAGCCCACACTTTTCTTGAAGTATTTTCCGAATAGGAATTTTTCCATACGTCAGCTATGTCAAATGGTGATCTGATAATTCCTGCCCTTACTTCATCACCGAAAAGTCTTTCAACACTATCCGGATCAGTCGGCAGAGTATCCTGGTAAAAAACAGGATATCCAAGTTTCTGAAACTCCTCAAGAATTTCATGATTGATCCCCGGATCATTGTGATAAGGTCTCGCTAAAATAACTATGCCAATCCTGTCTTCACGCTCGAGCATTTCCAAAACTTCCTTTGACTGATCCTTCAAATCATTTACGAATTTA
>JBDTWU010000134.1:0-3386 GCA_040006535.1 bacterium
ATGTACGCGGATTCTCAGTTAAGTTTTATACTAACGAAGGAGTATTCGATCTTGTTGGAAATAATATGCCGGTTTTCTTTATACAGGATGCAATAAAATTTCCTGATCTGATTCATGCTGTAAAGCCCGAGCAGGATAACGAAATTCCGCAGGCTGCATCAGCACACGATACATTCTGGGATTTCATTTCCACAATGCCGGAGTCAATGCATATGATAATGTGGGTCATGTCTGACAGGGCGATACCTCGCAGCTTGAGAATGATGGAAGGATTTGGTGTTCATACATTCAGATTGATAAATGAAAAAAATAATTCGGTATTTGTAAAGTTTCACTGGAAGCCATTGCTTGGAGTTCATTCAGTGGTCTGGGATGAAGCACAGATTATTTCGGGCAAAGATTCGGATTTTCACCGTAGAGATTTGTGGGAAGCGATTGAAAGCGGTTCATTTCCTGAATGGGAATTAGGTCTTCAGATCGTTGAAGAAAAAGATGAATTTAAATTTGATTTTGATCTGCTTGACCCTACTAAATTAATTCCGGAAGAGCTGGTGCCGGTAAGACGAATAGGTAAATTAACTTTGAACCGGAATCCCGATAATTTTTTTGCTGAAACAGAACAGGTAGCATTTCATCCCGGTCATATAGTTCCGGGAATAGATTTTTCAAATGATCCGCTTTTACAGGGAAGATTATTTTCATATACAGATACACAACTATCCAGGCTCGGCAGTCCGAATTTTCATGAAATTCCTATCAATCGTTCAATATCTCCCATACATAATAATCAGCGTGACGGTCATATGCGTCAGACTATAAATGTGGGAAAAACCAGTTATGATCCTAATACATTAAACAGCGGCTGCCCGTTTCAGGCTAAAGCTATAGATGGCGGATTTACATCTTTTGCTGAGAGAATTGATGCAAGAAAGATCCGGGCAAGAAGTAAAAGTTTTTTTGACCACTTCAGTCAGGCTAAGCTTTTTTTTAATAGTCAGTCCGCTCCCGAAAAGGATCATATAATAAGTGCTTTGACTTTTGAATTGGGTAAATTAAAAGCTGACGTCATCAGGAAAAGAATGATTGGATTATTGACCCAGGTAGATATGGATCTGGCAAAAAGAGTAGCTACAGGTTTGGGAATGGATGTAACGAAACCGGAGCAGCCCATTAATCACAGTATCCCTGCCGATGGAAATCCCAAAAATTTCCAGCCGGTTTTTGTGAAGCAGACAATTGAAAAATCTGCGGCACTTAGTATGGAAAACACGGTGAAGAATTCGATTAAGACAAGGAAAATAGCAATACTTGCTACTGACGGAGTTGACGATGCCTCTCTCAATTCTATGAAGAATACATTAGTAAGCGCAGGTGCTGTTACTAAAATTGTAGCATCACATCTTGGTTCTATTAAAAGTAAAAATGGAACAGCAATAAAGGCAGATGAGAGTTTATTAACAACATCACCGGTATTATTTGACGCTGTCTACATTCCGGGAGGAAAGGAAAGCATTGATGCATTCTTTAAATGTCCTGAAACGATGGACTTTGTTAAGCTGGCATATAAGCACTTCAAGCCTATAGCTGTTAATGGGGAAGGGGTTGCGTTATTCAAGGCCGCATGTACAGTAAAATCCCCGGATGGTAAAGACATTAACTTATCTGAGGAAGGTGTTGCAATAAATAAAACACCAAATGATTTTGTAAAATTAATAATGAAGCACAGATTCTGGGACAGGGCTCTTTAATAAATTTTTAATGTCAAAAAAAATAAAATGATGCCGTTGAGAGATCATTAAAAGAGACAAAGGAAACATTCACCCGGAATTATTAAGCATATGGTTTGAAATTACTTACTATAATTTGTATTTTACCTGCTTAAGAAAGCTAATGTGGGGGCTATAGCTCAGCTTGGTAGAGCGTCTGAATGGCATTCAGAAGGTCAGCGGTTCGACCCCGCTTAGCTCCACTTAGACATGTTTCAATAAATTTTAACTAAGAAAAAATGTACGCAATTGTAAATATTCAAGGCCGGCAGTATAAAGTTACTGAAAATCAGAGAGTTTTTGTCCCGAGATTAAAGGATGATATCGGATCTAAAATAAAACTGGGAAATGTATTAATGTTTACGTCTGATGATAAAATATTCGAAATCGGAGCTCCCATTTTAAATAAAACCATTGAAGCTACAGTAATCGATCATGTTAAAGATGATAAAGTAATTGTATTCAAGAAAAAAATCAGAAAAGGGTATCAGGTAAGAAGAGGCCACAGACAGCAGTACACTTCTATACAGATCAATTCAATAATATAAAACGTTGAAACGTCAAACGTCAAAAGGAATTCGTAATTTTTAATTTTAAAAAGATATGGCACATAAAAAAGGACTTGGAAGTTCTAAAAACGGCAGAGACTCAAATTCACAGAGACTCGGTGTAAAAAAATTCGGAGGAGAATCTGTCAAAGCAGGAAATATTCTTGTCCGTCAAAGAGGAACAAAATTTTTACCGGGTATTAATGTTGGACTTGGAAGAGACTATACGATCTTTTCCCTGATAGACGGCAATGTAAATTTTGTAACCAAAAAAGGCAGAAAAATATTGAATGTTCTTCCGCTTGAAAATGCTTAAAACATAAATTCAGAATTTTTTAACCGAAGGTTATTCCGGATTACCGGAATAACCTTTTTATATTAATTAATAAAATTAATTTTAAATGAAAGTAACCGTTATAGGCGCAGGAAATGTTGGAGCAACCTGTGCGAACGTAATTGCTCATAAGGAGCTTGTTAAAGAAGTTGTATTGCTTGATATTAAACAGGGAACTGCCGAAGGTAAGGCGCTTGATATATGGCAGACTTCAGGAATAAATAATTATGATACACGGGTGACCGGCGTTACCAATGATTATGAAAAGACTGCAGGATCTGAAGTTGTAGTGATTACTTCCGGACTGCCAAGAAAACCAGGGATGAGCAGGGATGATCTGATCTCAACAAATGCGGAAATTGTAAAGTCAGTTACTGAAAATGTTATAAAGCATTCCCCGGATGCGATCTTAATTATCGTTTCAAACCCGCTGGATGTAATGACATATGTTGCATACAAAACTTCGAAGCTGCCTTCCAGTAAAGTAATGGGCATGGCAGGAATTCTCGATACCGCAAGATACAGGGCATTCCTGGCAGAGGCAATTGATTGTTCACCTAAAGATATCAGTTCAATGCTGCTCGGGGGACACGGTGATACGATGGTTCCATTACCGAGATATACCACTGTCAGCGGAATTCCTGTGACGGAGTTAATTGATAATGAAAAATTAAACGCGATAGTTGAAAGAACAAAAAAAGGCGGAGGTGAACTTGTGAGCCTGATGGGAACGTCAGC
>JBDTWU010000135.1:0-12068 GCA_040006535.1 bacterium
GCAAGGAAGCCCGTCCTGATCGAAGACGATGTATGGATAGGAGCGAACTGTTTTATATTAAAAGGTGTGACGATCGGAAAAGGCTCGATCGTCGGTGCCGGCAGTGTGGTTAATAATGATGTGAAACCATTCAGCATCTATGCGGGAAATCCTGCAGTATTTATTAAAAATATAGAAGAGGAAATATAATTAATGTCAGAATTATTTACATCAGCAGAGCAGATGCAGAAAGCTACTAATTATAATCAGTGGACCTATGAGCTGTTTGAAAAATATATTAAGGGCGATGTACTTGAAGTTGGATGTGGTGTGGGATCCTTTACAAAGCTCATTACGGAACAAAGTAATTTCGATTCACTGTATTGCATAGATATCTCAAAGCCTGCGATCGACCTGATGAAAAATAAAAATTCCGGACCGAAGATCAGAATAGAATGCATAGACCTTATGGATATTGAAGGCAAGTTTGATCTTATTATCTGCATGAATGTAATGGAGCATGTGGAAGATGATAAGTCATTTTTTAAAAAATCATTAAGCCTGCTGAAGCCGGGAGGAGTATTGTTCCTGCTTGTGCCTTCACATAAATTTTTATATTCGAACTTCGATGTAGCCGCCGGTCATTTCAAAAGATACACTAAAGATATTATGAACTCATTGGAGATTCCGGCTAATGTTAAGTTGGTAAGTCAGTATTATTTTAATCTGATAGGAGCGCTGGGATACTGGGTAGTTTACAAAGCTTTAAAATCAAATAACATTAATGATACTGAAGGTGAAATCGGATTGTTTGATAAGTACATTGTTCCTGTTTCTAAAAAATTACTGCCGCTAAAAACTCCCATAGGAATTTCACTCATCAGCATTTACAAAAACAATAATCTGTAAAAATGTTTTCAATAATTATTCCCGCTTATAACGAAGGCTCTGTAATTTCTGAAACTGTTTCGGAAATTCAGAAAGTATTAAAGATGAATAATATCGAAGATGGGGAAATTATTATAGTGGATGACGGATCGTCAGACGGAACATCCGGTTTAAGCAGGGAATCAGGAGCAATTACTATCACTCATCCGCACAATATCGGTTACGGCCGTTCATTAAAAGACGGTATCGTTGCAGCTTCGCATGATACTATTGTGATCACAGATGCAGACGGGACATATCCCCTGGAGATGATACCGGTTCTGTTAAATGAATATGATAAAGGATTTGATATGGTTGTCGGCGCAAGGCAGGGAAAAAATTATGATGAATCATTTAAGAAGAAGATATTAAGACTGGTTTTAAAAAAACTTGTTGAGTTTACTGCCGGCAGAAAAATACCTGACATTAATTCAGGACTGAGAGTATTTTCGAAAAAAGAAGTTATTCCGTATTTTTCAAAGCTTTGCAATACATTCAGCTTCACAACTTCACTTACTCTGGCATACATGATGAACGGCAAGTTTGTCCGGTATATTCCTATTGATTATAAAAAAAGGGAAGGGAAGACAAAAGTAAGGCTGTTCAGAGATTCTATGCGAACACTGCAATTCATCATCGAGGCAATTCTTTTCTATAATCCTATAAAGATCTTCATGGTATTCTGTGCCGGGCTGCTGAGTCTGGCAGCTGTGAACTTTCTTTTATCCCTAATATTCAGAAGACCCATTACTTTTTACTTTGGATTGGGATGCGTTCTTCTTTCAATACTTATGTTTGGATTCGGATTAATTTCGGTTCAGCTTAAACATATAATGAGTTCAAATGAAAGTAAGAAACCGGTATAATGAAAATATTCTTTGCAAGATTTACAGGTACAAAAAATATTTTTCTTTACAGCTCATTACTGGTGACGCTTGTTTTTTTAATAACAAGAGCACAGTATTTTGTATTTTATCCCATACTGGTACTTTCCAGTGACAGTGCATCCTATTGTGCAGCGGCTTTTGATATCCTTAACTTTCACATTCCGGTATTTGACATACGAACACCCGGCTATCCAATATTTTTATCCTTAATATGGATGATATCAAAAACTGTTTATGCAGTTGCCTTAGCACAAAGTCTTTTTACACTTATGTCCGCAATTTTTTTTCTGTGGGTAATAAATCAGACATACAGATCTTTAACACTGTTATTTGCAATATCACTATCGGCATTTATATCATCTACTTATTATTTGATCCTTGAAGTTTCATTGCTGACAGAAGGAATTTTTGTAAGCATGCTATTAATAAGCTCTGGTCTGCTTCTTCTCGCATTAAAAAAAAACAAAAACAGCTTCTGGATAATGTACTCTGCTTCAGTGGCAATAGTGATCCTCATAAGACCTGCCGGAATATTTCTTCTTGCAATACTGTTACTGATTTTTATTTATTTCCTTTTCAACAAATATAAACTTAGATTTTATCTGATGCTCGCAGGTCCGTTTTCAGTAATAATATTCTGCTTGTGTTTTTATAATTACCTGACCTTAGGATTATTTACAATTTCACCTTTCGGTGAAGCGAATCTCTCAGGAGTTACTGTATTATTTATGGAGCCATCTCAGGAATATCCGCAGTTTGTAAATGATGCAATAAAAAACACGCTTGATTCAATTGCCAGAACAGAGATTAATTATGTCAGAAATTCATCCGGTATTTCTCAGCTCTATCATACTTTTAATAATAATTTTTACAGGCAGGTAAACCTGACTGAAAATCTGATGCTTGCTGACACGAATCTTAATTTTGTCGGCATCCAGCCAATTATCCGAAAAATTTCAACAGATGCAATAAAGAATAACCCGAAGATATATGCTAAATTTATTCTGAGTAATTTTCTTTTCTTTTTTAATAATGTGAAGATAGTTGTAAATTATTACGAACAGCTTTCCAATATTCTCAGAAGAAGTTACATTGAAAAAAAATATATTAAAGAGCTTGAATCGGGCAGATGGAGACAGATTTCTTCCGACAAATTGGATAATGCTGAAATACATTTATTTTTTAAAAAAGAAACAGATAAGCAAAATGAACTCGAATACGTTGACATCAGAGACGACGGAGAAATATATTTAAAGCAAACATTTTTAAAAAGCTTGTATGAAGTATATGAAACAGCTTATAACTTTTTGTTCAGGAATTTTATCTGGTTAATTCTTTTCAGTGCAGTTTTTGTTTTCAGTGCTTATTACTTGATCAAAAGCAGATTCAGAGATGTAGACGCATTTGTTCCCTTTATCTTTTGTGTGATGTATATTACCAAAGCAATACTTGTAAGCCTAGTTGAAGTCTCACTGGCTCGCTACAGCTTCACTGTTGAGTTTGCAGTTTACTTCAGCCTGCCTTTTTTAATTCTGTTATTAAGAAAAAATAAAACAAACGCTTTAATTACAAATAAATAATGATTCCTTTTTCACCACCTTATATAGATGATGATGTAATAAATGAAGTTCTTGATTCACTGAAATCCGGGTGGATCACCACCGGACCAAAAGTCAAAGCACTGGAGAAGGAAGTTGCGAATATAACCGGTATCAGAAATGTACTTTGCGTAAACTCAGCAACTTCAGCAATGATGCTGATGCTTCACTGGTTTGGTTTGGAAAAAGGAGATGAAGTGATAATTCCGGCTTATACATATGTAGCTACAGCACTTGCCGTAACTCATCTTGGTGCAAAAGCGGTGATGGTGGACGTAAAAGATGATTTTTGTATTGATACAGATAAAATTAAAAAAGCTATTACTTCCAGAACAAAAGCAATCATGCCGGTTGATATAGCGGGTTATCCGTGTGACTATGATGAGATATATAAAATCATAAATGATAAAGAGGTAAAAAAACTTTTTAGTTCTGCGAATGAAGTTCAGCGAAAGCTGGGAAGAATTTTCATTCTGGCTGATTCGGCACATTCTATCGGTGCAATTTACAAAGGAAAGCAAAGCGGATCACTTTGCGACGCGACAGTATTTTCATTTCATGCAGTAAAGAATGTCACCACCGCAGAAGGAGGTGCAATATGTCTTAACCTCCCTGATAAGTTTGACAATGATGAATTATATAAATGGCTGAGACTGCTTTCTCTTAACGGACAAACCAAGGATGCTTTTACAAAATCTCAGGGCGGCAACTGGAAATATGATATTGTATATCCGGGTTTTAAAATTAATCTTAATGATTTATGTGCAGCAGTAGGACTCGCACAGATCAGAAAATATGATGATGAGCTTCTTATAAGACGAAAAAAAATATTTGAAATGTATAATACGCGTCTTTCTGAAAATGAATGGGCACAGATCCCTCCCTCGATCACGAATGAAAAAGAATCTTCTTATCATGTTTACCTGCTTAGAATAAAGGGGATAACGGAAGATCAGAGAGATGAGATCATTGAGGAGATAAATAAGAGGGAAGTTGCCGTTAATGTTCATTTTATTCCGCTCCCGCTTTTGACAATATTTAAAAGCCGGTATGACATACAAGATTTCAGCGTGAGCTATGATAATTATTCAAGAGAGATCTCACTGCCGGTATATCCCCAGTTAAAAGATGCTGAAATAAAAAAAATTATTGACTCCGTTATTGAATCTTATGAAGCCATTCTCAAAAGAAGCTAATGATAAAAAGAGCGTTTGATATTTTCTTTTCATTTGCCGGCCTGATCATATTATCACCTGTTCTGTTTATCATAGCTGTATTAATAAAGTCCGATTCAAAAGGTCCGGTAATATTTAAACAGCTCAGAGTAGGTAAGGACAACAGGGACTTTATGCTTTTAAAATTCAGGACAATGAAGATAAATTCTGACAAGGAAGGATTGCTTACAGTTGGAGGGAGAGATTCAAGAATTACGGGGGCAGGATATTTTTTAAGAAAATACAAGCTTGATGAATTGCCGCAGCTCCTCAATGTTCTAATAGGTAATATGAGCTTCGTGGGTCCGAGGCCGGAGGTAAGAAAATATGTAGATCTTTATGATGAAAAGCAAAAAAGAGTGCTGGAAGTGAGGCCCGGAATTACTGATATCGCTTCGATTAAGTACAGGAATGAAAGCGAGCTTCTGAAAGAAGCGAAGGATCCGGAAGAATTTTATATAAATAAAATTATACCGGATAAGATCAGACTCAACCTTGAATATATTAATGATAATTCTGTATTCAAAGATTTTGAAGTAATAATTAAAACTTTTAAAGCGATTATAAACTAAAAATCCATTCGTTATCAATTCGTAAATTTTAAATAAGTTTGTTGAATCAAATGTATTCATTTCGTAATTTAAACCAACTTACTAAACAAGCCGATTAAAAATCTATTACAATTATTTTTAATGTTCTTTTTTGATATTGTTTGACACACAATGAGTCATAGATGTTTCAGTTGAGTCTAATATAAATTTATGCTTGAAAATTTTTTAAATAAGCGGTTGTTAAAATTAAGGAACAGACACTTCCTGATTTTTGACTGTTTATTCCTTTTGTTAACCCCATTATTTGCCCTTGTTATCAGACTGGATGGAAAGATTGATTTTAATATTTATCTTACCGGACTGGTTTGGTGTTCTGTAATATTCCTGTTATTAAAGCTCTCTGTATTTTATAAGCTTGGATTATATAAACGATACTGGAACAGTGCCAGCATTGATGAGCTTGCAAAATTAATTTATATAATCTTCTGGGCATTCCTACTTCAGGCTACATTATTTATAATCTTCAATAACACGAACATATTAAATTTCCAGACTCTTCCTTTATCACTCCCTCTGCTCGACGGTATAATTACTTTCTTTTTTGTCACAAGCACCAGATTCAGCATCAGGCTGATTGAAAGAGTCAACGAGAGAAGACAAATTTCTTATCACGGAGAGAGAGTACTTGTTGTTGGTTCAGGAAAAGCCGGGAATTCAATAGTGCAGGAGATGCAGAGAAATCCACAGCTTGGATTGAATCCGGTGGGCTTTATCGATGATGACATTAATAAGAAAGGTTTAAAGATTAGAGGCATTCCTGTAATGGGTACACGCCACAGTCTGCCCGAGGTTATTACTAAGCTGGATATAAATAAAGTAATTATTGCCATGCCTACTGCACATGGTTCCGAGATCAGGGATATAGTTTCTATTTGCAGAAAGTGCGGTGTGCAGGCAAGAACAATTCCAGGAATATATGAAATACTCGATGAGACAGTCAGAATAGAAAGCATCAGGCAGGTTCAGATTGAAGATCTTTTGAGACGGGAACCTGTGCAGACAGACATAAAAAGAGTTGAAGATTTTCTTAAAGGTAAAAAAGTTTTAGTCACCGGCTCCGGTGGCTCGATTGGCAGTGAGCTCTGCCGTCAGATTATTAAATGCAATCCTTCGGAAATTATTCTTCTGGGTCAGGGCGAGAATTCGATCTTTGATATTCATCACGAAGTGTTGAAAAGACTTTCTATTACTAATGGCAGAAATAATACCACTAAGGTAAGAACCATAATTGCAAACATCAGATCCTATGCGCGTCTTGACAAGGTAATGGGAGAAACTGAGCCGGATGTAATTTTTCATGCTGCGGCTCATAAGCATGTTCCGATGATGGAAGTAAATCCCTGCGAAGCAATCAGCAATAACATAAGAGGAACACAAAATATGATTGAGCTGTAGCTAAAGCATAATGTAGAGCATTTCGTTTTTATATCGACTGATAAAGCTGTAAACCCCTCAAGCATAATGGGAGCGAGCAAAAGAGTTGCAGAGATGCTTGTTCTAAAGGCTGGCAGAGTTTACGGTAAGAACTATTCTGCTGTAAGATTCGGTAATGTTCTCGGCAGCAGAGGAAGCGTAGTGCTAACATTCAAAAGACAAATCGCCGAAGGCGGTCCTGTCACTATTACTCATCCGGATATTCAAAGATATTTCATGACAATACCGGAAGCAGTCCAGCTGGTATTACAGGCTTCAGTGATCGGAAAAGGCAGCGAGATCTTTGTTCTCGATATGGGTAAGCCGGTGAAAGTTGTTGACCTGGCTAAAGACATTATCAGGCTTTCAGGATATGAAGCAGATAAAGATATTAAAATTATATATACAGGAATGAGACCGGGGGAAAAATTATTTGAAGAGCTTTTCATTCCGGGTGAAATATATGAGAAAACAATACACGACAAAATACTTATCGCTACAAATGCCAGTAATTTCATTCCGGATAATTTTGATGAGAATTTAGATATGTTAGTTGAAAAAAGATATGATAACGATAAGGAATTAATTGTCAGCCTTCTGCGAAAGCTAGTTCCTGAATATCTCTCCGATGAACAGATCCCCACCGGCGTTCCGACGCTTTAACATCTCTTCTAATTTACTGGTCCAGCACGTTTTTCAAAATAAAAATAATTTATGAAAAAATATTTTTCGATATTATTTATACTATTTATTTTTTTAATAAAAACATGTTATTCACAGGTTGAACTTGTCCCTCCCGGTCATGCAGTTTATAATTATTTGCAACGAATGCAGACAATGAAAATACTGCCGGATTATAATCCTGCCAGTATTCCCGTTTCGAGGGAATTAATTTCATCTTTTTTGAGAATAATTTCAGAAAGCAAATCTAAAATTACTTCAACGGATAAAAAACTTTTAATGGATTATGAGACAGAATTCCAATATGAGCTGACAGGAAATTTTAAAAAATCTGCTGCATTATTTAATGAGGGTTTTAAAAATATTTTTTCTGACAACCGGCAAAAGTATATGTACGCGTATTCTGACAGCAACGCATCATTATTTCTTGACGCGCTGGGAAGTATTTCACAGCGTGAATCAAGAGGAGACTCACTAGGCAGGCATTCGATTATGTTAGGCGAGCTTGGATTCAGAGTCAGAGGCACATTATATAACAGTGTCGGATATTATCTGCGTGCCTCTAACGGGCAAAAGCTTAAAGGAGATACTGCCGACGTGACATTTGCGAGATTCACCGATCCGAAATTATTTGCTCAGGATAAATTTCAATATGAAAAAAGAAACTACGATACCTTTGACGGATATCTTCGTTTCAGAACAGATAAGGACTGGCTCGCTATTACTGTCGGCAGAAGTCCTGTTTATCAGGGTTTTGGATTTACAGACAGATTGTTCTTATCAAACAATACTGCTGCGTTTGATTATCTGCGTCTTGACCTTGGGTATAAATCAGTCAGATATTCATTTATGTACGGAAGCCTTAAAGGTGATTCACTCGGAAGAAAATTAAATGCAAAGAATATTGCAACGCACAGGCTGGATATAAAATTTTCAGATGCGTTTCGACTAGGCTTCTTTGAAAGTGTAATATCTGCAAACAGTCCGTTCAACTTTACATTTCTTAATCCGATAAGCTTTTTAACATCTGCTGAACTTAATAAATCCTCACAAGCAGGGAGAGAAAATGATAATAATTCTATTATCGGTCTGGATCTTTTGTCAGTACCGCTGAGGAAAGTTTCAGTCCAGGCATCTTTATTAATTGATGATCTTGAATTTAATACCCTGTTTAAAAGTAATGCAAAGATCACTAATAAATTTGCATATCAGCTGGGACTATTGTGGAGCGATGCCTTCACACTTCCAAACCTTGAATTGAAAACAGAATATACAAAGCTTGACCCGTTTGTGTATTCTCATGTTTCGAATAAAACGACTTATACGCACTGGGATCTTCCTCTCGGACATCATCTCCCCCCGAACTCAGATGAGATAGCGCTGAAATTAAATTATGATATTACAAACCGTATCAATATAAATATTCTTTACCAGCATCAGCGTTCAGCTAACGGAATTATAACGGACTCAGCCGGAAGGATACTTATAAATTACGGAGGTAATATAAATAATGCGACAGGATATAATTATTCCGATCCGCAGTTTCTCAAAGGCAACAGGATCAATCGTGATATAATCACAACAAATATTACGTGGCAGTTTATCAGGCAGTATTATATTGAGCTCTTATATGTTCACAGGATCTTCGACAATATCTATCAGAACAGAAAGCTTACGGATGACTATGTCTTCGCAACTTTCAGAATCGATTATTAAAACTAAAAATACTTTACAAATCTACCGGAAGCCGGATTACGTTATATAATTAATCAGATTTAAATTACTAACCTTTAAAGCCGGGATTAAGATATGAAAAAAATAACATTTATTTTTGCTATAACTTTGATATTCATGATATCTTTTTTTAACAATTCATATTCCATACCGAGAAATGGTTTGATTGAATATGTCACTGGTACATGGTGCGGTAATTGTCCATGCGGACATCAGACTTTGAATACAATTAATTCACAGTATCCTCAGACCATTGTGCTTGCATATCACGCTTTCAGCAATGACCCCTGGAGAAATTTTAACGGGAATCAGATTGTAAGTTTGCTGAATTTCAGTGCAACTCCATCTGTGGTCATCGACAGAGAATTCAGTGTAAGCAATTTAAATTATCCTCTATGGATCAGCTCAGTTCAGAACAGCTATGCTGCAAAACCGGATACAAAAATAAATCTCGTTGTCGGATCGAAATCTTATAATGAGAGCACCAGGGAATTAAGTCTGACGGTCAATGCAACGCCTCTTGAGGCGCTTACTGGGCAATACAAAATAAATTTTGTCATTGTGGAAAATAATCTTATTTATCCGCAAAACGTTTATTCGCAATGCGGTACAGCCGGTGTCATTCAGAATTACGTACACAATCACGTTGTAAGGAATATGATAAACAATGCTGAAGGCGAGAATCTAAATTCAGGAAATACATGGAATACAAATCAGCTGATCTCTAAAAATATTGTTACCGTTGTGAATACAGGATGGAATGAAGCCAACAGCAAAGTAGTGGTGTTTGTTTACAAAGACAATGCTCCTCTTGCTTCTGCAAATGTTGAACAAGCGATCGAAGAAAGTGTCACAGGAACAGTCGGAATTTCCGGTAACGAGACGGGTATTGCAGACAATTATTCCCTCTCTCAAAATTTTCCAAATCCATTCAATCCCGCAACAAGCATCAAATTCTCGTTACCTGGCGATGGTAACGTCAGCTTTAAGATATTTGATATATCCGGGAAAGAGGTAAGTAATTATGTTGACGGATTTTTAAGAAAAGGCAGCTATAATGTTGAGTTTGACGGAACAGGTTTTTCGAGCGGAGTTTATTTTTATGTTTTGAAGACTGATAATTTTGTTGATAAGAAGAAAATGATTTTGATAAAATAATTTTTCCAAATTTTTTTTAAGAGTACTTTTTCCAAAGTATAAAACCCTGCAGCAATATGGTGCGGGGTTTTTTTAATTGAAGTTTGGTTCATTAGTTCATATTATATTGTTTAATTGGTTAATTTCCTCAACCAATTCCCTGTACTCAACGACATAGATTTTTTACTTCTCTTCCTTTTCTGCTTTCTGATATCTTCCGTAAATTTACTGAGCATATTCCTTTTTATTATCTTACTCATAATTTTTTTATTCTTATTATTATTATAATCACGTTTATTTATTATAAGTCTACGCACTGATTTCGCACCACCCTTGCGCCATTAAACTCAGTGAATGAGAAATTATATGGGTGCATAATGACTATATTGATTTCCAAAAAGTCTTTTACTACATTGCAAACAATTAACAATTAATTTTTAACAAAAATGAATTGGAAGGAGAATTTATTATGAAACAATTTTCACCTGCTTTAAAACCTTTCTTATCCGCCCTTTTCTTATTAATGTTTCTGTCATTTTCAAATTGTTTGCATGCACAAGCAATATTATACGGGGACTCCACAGCACTTGGTAATGGTATGGTTCGCACCTGGGTTAAATTAAATGCTCAAGGTGATAGAGAGCTTATTGGTGTCTCTATGACAGAAGGTGTACTTAATAATTTACCTCTTAGTCCACAAGATTTTACTCTTGCGCTGCCTGTAATGGGTAGTGATACACTTTTCAATCATGTTTTTTTTGGTTGGAATCCGGCCGGCCACCCTCCTCCTGGAATTTATACACTGCCCCATTTTGACTTTCATTTCGTGATGGTTCGAAGGAGTGAACGCGAGGCAGTAATTCCTGGACCTGATCCTGTTGTTTTGCAGCCGGATTTTATTCCACAGGATTATCTCCCTGATCCGGTTGCGATTCCAAACCATGGTGTGCATTGGCATGATTCCACAGCCCCGGAATATCATGGAGTAACTTTTACAAAAACCCTTATATATGGTTTTTACAGAGGGAATATATTTTTTGTCGAACCCATGGTGACCGTAGCTCATCTGCTGACACATCCTCATGATACTTTAAATATAAAACAACCTATGGCTTATCTGCGAACAGGTTATTTTCCAACGAAATATAATATCACACATGATGCTGGTAATCAAATTTATAATATAGTTTTGCAGGACTTTGTGCCTAGAACTGTTGTTCTTCCGGTTGAGCTTGCATCATTCATTTCAACAATAAATAAAAATGCCGTTACATTAAACTGGATAACAGCTTCGGAAATTAACAACTCCCGCTTTGACATTGAACGGTCATTAGTAAATGGTCAATGGTCAACAGTCGGATCAGTTCGGGGTAATGGAACAACAAATTCACCAATGAACTATTCCTTTACAGACGGAAACCTGAACTCAGGTTTGTATAACTACAGATTGAAACAAATAGATTTCAACGGTAACTTTGAATATTTCAACCTAACCAACGAAATTAATATCGGAATACCTTCTGATTATGAACTATCACAAAACTATCCAAACCCATTTAATCCGGCAACCCATATTAACTTTGACTTACCATTAGATGGTAAAGTCAGTATTAAGTTGTTTGATATTTCAGGTAAGGAAGTCGCAACAATTGTGAATGAAGTAAAAACGGCGGGTTATTATTCAATTAATTTCAATGCTTCAAGTTTATCCAGCGGTGTTTATTTTTATAGTATCTCAGCAAACAATTTCACGGCAACAAAGAAAATGATGGTTGTGAAATAATTTTTAAAAAAGTATTTTTTCCAGATTAAAAACCCTGCAGCATTATGTTGCGGGGTTTTTTTTTTTTAGATAATATATAATAATTTAAATCGGTTAATTGATTA
>JBDTWU010000136.1:0-2650 GCA_040006535.1 bacterium
TCGTTCAGAATGACAAGGCGAAATTAATCATATTCATTTCTAAGTTTAATTAGAATTTTAGAAAAAGTAAATTTTAAAAAACAATTCGCTTTGGAAGTCATGAAAAATGTTGTTGTTGTCGGAGCCGGTTTTGGCGGACTGCAGGCTGTAAAAAAATTATCCGCAGATAATAATCTCAAAATAACTTTAATAGATAAAACTAATCATCATCTGTTTCAGCCGCTTTTATATCAGATAGCTTCCGCGGTGCTGAGTCCTGCTGATATTGCAATACCTTCCCGCTCACTCACCGAAAAGATGAAGAATGTTACTGTGATAATGGATGAAGTCACTCAGATAGATAAAGATAATAACACTGTCTGTTTAGATGGAAGATCAATTAAATATGATTATCTAATATTAGCCATGGGCGCCCGGACAGGATACTTCGGCCATAATGACTGGAAGAAATACACTTCAGCTCTGAAAAACTTAACTGACGCACTGCAGATAAGAAAACGTCTACTGCTTTCATTTGAAGAAGCAGAAAATGATCCTTCACAAGCTCCAAAGCTTTTGAAATATATAATCATCGGCGGCGGTCCTACCGGAGTTGAGCTGGCGGGCTCTATCGCAGAGCTTGCTCACAACATGGTCAGAAAAGATTTCCGGAATATTGATACAGGTAAAGCTGAAATTATTTTAATCGAAGGAGGTTCAGATCTTGTTCCTACATTCGACAGGGAGCTTTCCGTTTATACAAAAAAACAGCTTGAAAAAAGAGGTGTGAGAGTTATGCTTAATACAAGAGTTGAAAAGATTGAAGACAAAAAAGTTTTTATCAAAACATACGGTGAGCAAAAACTATTGGAAGGGAATATTATTATCTGGGCTGCGGGAGTGGAACCGGTGCCGTTAACTCAGAAGCTCGGAGTAGAACTGGATAAAAGTAAAAAAGTAGTGGTAAATCAATATTGTTCACTGGATCAATACCCGAATGTATTTGTGATCGGGGATATGGCAGACTTCAGGACAGAAGAGGGTAAGCCTCTTCCCGGTTTAAGTCCTGTGGCAATGCAGCAGGGAAGATATGTTGCAAAATTCATAATCAACAAGCTCAGAGGTAAACCGACAAAACCTTTTCACTATACTGATAAAGGAAATATGGCAACTATAGGAAGACGAAATGCAATTGCCGAATATAAATCTTTTAAGATGACCGGGCTGCTCGGATGGCTTGCCTGGCTGTTTGTTCATCTTTATTATCAGGTTGGCTTTAAAAATAAAATTTCGATACTGATCACGTGGATGTGGAGCTATTTGACTTTTGGTGCAGGTGCGAGAGTTATTTTGTCACCTATTCCAACAGATACTGAATAAAATTTCATTCCTGTCATGGAAAAACAAAAGCAAAGAAAAATTATTTCCGATAAACTTGTATCGGAGTTGACGGGAAAGACCATTGAATATTGGTTTAAGGTCCTGGACAAAAAAGGTGCGAAGAAGAAAGCTCACTTCGAAATATTTAATCTGATCTCAAATGCAGAAGGGCTTAAATCATTAGGACAATGGAATCATAATCTTCTTGCAACATCTTATGAATGGAACCGCGGGCTGAAGGAACGCGGTCAAAGAGATGAGGGATTCGAAATAAGCATTAGCAAAACATTCCAGGTTCCGGCAAGTATTCTATACAACTATTGGTCAGACGAAAAAAAGAGAAGTGTATGGCTTTCTGAAAAAAAATTTGAGATCAGAAAAACTACTGAAAACAAATCCCTGGTAATAACATGGAATGATAATACAACCGTAAGGATAGAAATTTATAATAAGGGTGAGGACAAATCTCAGATTGTAATCCAGCACATGAAAATTCCCGATTCGAAAACTGCCGCGAAAATGAAAATTTTCTGGAGGGAAGCTATGGATAAATTGAAATCTGAAATTGAAACGATGGAGCGTGATACCGGATTCCCACATTTAAAATCGGTTTTAATAAGTTCTAAATTGCTTTAAGGGTCAATTTTTTTTAATTTACTTTAAAGAATTTTTAAATGCTCAGGATCAGAACCCTCTTACTTACTTTAATAATTTTATCGGGTTTATGTTTTAATAAAGACCTGTTTTCTCAGGACAGATGGTGGAAGGAGAAGAGATACAACAATGAGGCTGCAAGAGCAAAATATGAATTATGCAAAGGCACATTCAAAGATATTGGTTACGGGCTGTTGTACAAAAACATTACTTATATAAATTCTTATTTTGACTCGCAGGTTTATCTGAATATAATCAGTAATGAGAAGGGGTATTACAGCTCAAATCAGGCAGAGCTTATATTAATTGATTTTATGGATTACTTCACAGTCAGCAGTTTTAAATATATAAGATCAAGCCGTTTTAATACTTATGCTTTTGTCAACGGAGTTTACACATACATGATAGGTTCGGGTAAAAAAAATCTTCAGGTTTCTGTTTCCCTGAAATACTACAACAATAAATGGTACATAGAACAAATGGGAATAAACTGATGTGAGATTTATATTACGATGAAGAAAATAAGCGAAAGGTTTTATAAAAAATTTTGGATAAGAAGTTATCAATAAATACTGATCCGGGAAAATTTTTCGACAGGCGGTTTAAGACTTTGGTTTTGATCGCTTTTTTAATTTTA
>JBDTWU010000137.1:0-6823 GCA_040006535.1 bacterium
GGCTGTTCTAAATAAATAATTATTACATTAGTTTTATTTTAGAATTCGCATTTTTTCTTATCTCTAAATAATTTGAACATTTATGATCTTCACGGATGAATTGTATAGTCCATAACACACTGAATTTAACTTTAATAAACTCAGCTATAATGTTATATTTAATAAAATTAATTCAATGTCTTCCAAGCTTTTAGGTGATTCCATTCAGATCAAAGAAATCAACGGCACGATAAAGCAGGTTGCACCTACAGAAGTAAGTGTTCTTATTACTGGTGAAAGCGGATCCGGAAAGGAAGTGGTTGCAAATTCAATTCATGAGTTCAGCAAGAGGAATGATAAGCCATTCATAGTGGTGAACTGCGGTGCAATACCTGAAGGAATAATTGAAAGCGAATTGTTCGGGCATCAGAAGGGTTCATTCACCGGAGCGATCGAAGACCGGCGCGGCTACTTTGAGCTTGCAGACAAAGGGACAATCTTTCTTGATGAGATCGGTGATATGCCTTTGCCCACACAGGTCAAATTTCTTCGGGTTATTGAAACCGGGGAATTTATGAAAGTTGGCGGTAATAAGAATATAAAGGTTGACGTAAGAATTATTGCAGCAACAAACAAGGATTTCTCTGAGGAAGTTATTCAGAAAAATTTTCGTGAGGATCTTTATTACCGTCTGAGGTCCATTAATATTTTTATTCCTCCTTTGCGTGAAAGAAAATCGGATATCAAAATTCTTTTCGATAGTTTCATAGATAATTACTGCAGAATTAATAATATTTCATTCAAAGGTATAGAAGAAGACGCGATGAACTTTCTATTAAATTATAACTGGCCGGGAAATGCCAGAGAGCTAAAAAATTTTTGTGAGAGTATTATAGTATTGTATCCTGAAAGAAAATTAAGAATTGAAGATGTCAAAAAGCACCTTCAGATCGACCTAAGCGATTCAGGGAGATCACTGCCAATCCTGTTCAATAAGCCGAAAGATAATCTGGAAAAAGATTTTCTGTTCAGGGCTTTGCTGGAATTAAAATCGGATATTATAGATATAAAAAATTATCTGCGGTCAATTGATAAAAAGGACACCCGAGAAGACAGCGGCAGAAATGATTTTTCCATTTCAAAGGAAAAATTTATGAATATGACAATGGATGAGATAGAAAAAGAAGCAATTATATATCTGCTCCGCAATAATTTCTGGAATGTCGAGAAGGTTTCTGATATTTTAAAACAAACGAAAAGGAATGTATACCGGAAAATAAAACAGTTTAACATCAATAAAGAAGAACAATGGTGAATATGCTCAGGATTCTCACTGGATTAATGTGCAGTACAATAATCTTCAGCTGCGGCGTTTATGGATTCAGAGGGAACAATCCTCCTGCCGGAATTAATTCTATTGCAATACCTGCATTTCAGGATATCAGCGGCTTTTCCGCACCAACTCTCGCTGATGATTTTACACAGCGCTTAAAAAATAAAATTATCGGTGACGGTACTTTCAGAGTTGCAGATAAAAATACTGCTGATGGGATCCTGAGATGTACAGTATCAAGTGTGAGGGACGAAGCTGTTGTTATCTCATCCGGAGAAAATGTTGCAAGAAGGAAAATAACAATTACGCTCACTGTCATCTTTGAAAATCTGAAATCTCAAAAAAAAATCTGGGAAAAGAATTTCGAAAATTACGGTGAATATGATTCGTCCAATGAAACTTTTTCCAGACGAACTGAAGGTATCAGCATAGCTGTAGAAAGAATCAGTGAAGATATCTTAATAGACCTTACATCAAACTGGTAAAAAAATATTATAGATTGGAATTTATTTAATTACAGTGTATGCTGTTTAAATTTTGAATTTATTAATTAATTAAGAGGATGTCTCTGTCACAGACAAATAAAAAAGCATAATGACTCTGGATAGCATAATATTGTCCGCCTACATAATCTCGCTGACGATACTTTTCTTCTTTGGCGCGCATGGTTTCAATATGATATACTACTACTTTAAGACATTCAATAAGAGAACAATTGATCTTAGCGAGGAGGATTTGTTTATGACTGAATATCCGGTCGTTACCATTCAAATACCGCTTTACAATGAACAATATGTGATCACAAGATTGATAGATTCTGTCCTAAGAATGGATTACCCGAAGGATAAACTTGAAGTTCAGATATTAGATGACTCGACGGATGAATCGACGAAGATCATTTCGGAACATATTAAAAAATATCTGCACCAGAATTATGATATCTCTCACATTCACAGAACAAACCGTGAAGGTTACAAAGCAGGAGCTTTGAGAGTAGGTCTTGAAACTGCAAAGGGAGAATTCGTTGCTGTATTCGATGCGGATTTTATCCCAAGAAAAAAATTTTTAAAAAGAACCATACCGTATTTTTATAAGAATGCGAAGCTCGGCCTTGTACAGACAAGGTGGGAGCATCTCAACCGTGAGTATTCCCTGATGACAAAAACACAAGCGATCGCGCTTGATGGCCACTTTGTTATTGAGCAGGCAGTACGTAACCGCGCGGGCTTTTTTATCAACTTTAACGGAACCGGCGGGGTCTGGAGAAAAGAATGTATATTCGATGCCGGAAACTGGGAGGCTGATACTCTGACAGAAGATCTTGATTTGTCATACAGGGCACAGATGAAAGGCTGGGAGTTTAAATATCTTATCAATTTCACTTCACCTGCCGAGCTCCCTTCGGATATCGGTGCATTAAAATCACAGCAGTTCAGGTGGACCAAAGGTGCGATCGAAACTGCAAAGAAAATTTATCCCGCTGTGCTTAAATCAGATATGCCGTTGAAGCTCAAGTTCCAGTCATTCATTCATCTATACAGCAATCTTGCTTATCCGTTTATTCTGATTGCAGCAATATTAAATCTTCCTGTAATGCTGATCAAACTCAGCGGCGGCTATGATGCAGTTTTTAAGATCATGTCGGTTTTTATATTTGCATTCATAAGCTCCTTTATATTTTATCTGTATTCTCAAAAAGATGTTTATCCGGACTGGCAGAAGAGAATTATATATCTTCCTGTATTCCTTGCGGGGAGCATGGGATTTTCTGTTAATAATACAAAGGCTGTATTTGAAGGATTGCTGGATAAGAAAAGTGAATTTGTCCGAACTCCGAAATATCAGATAATGAATAAAAAAGATTCGTGGGCAGGAAAGAACTATGTAAATAAAAAATTACCTTTTACTACTTATATTGAAGCTCTTCTCGCGGTATATTGTTTTGCAGGAGTTGTGATAGCAATTGCAACTGCACAGGTAGCAGCAGTGCCGTTTCAGCTGATGTTCTGCGGAGGGTTTGCTACGATCTCAATATTATCAATCAGACAGGTTGTAATATCAAAAAGAATGAAATCACAAAACTTAGCCTACGATGCAAAATAACTTTGATAAATATACTCTGAAGATCAAATCCAAGCTTGACAAGAATTTTCTTTCGCCTCTTTTTATACGACTCGCAAATCTTTTGTATGCTAACGAACAGTACGAAGAATGTATTTCAGTCTGCAAAACCGGACTGGAAATTTATCCAAGATACCTTACTGCGAAATTAATTTTGCTTAAAGCTTATCTTAAAGCGGAATACCTTAACGAAGCAGAGATCCTTTTCAATGAGATCAAAACAAAGCTGCCGGAGAAAGATATGCTTAACAAGCTTAATGGCAATATTGATAACTTAAAAAACATTTCCCGCCAGGAAAAGATCTACTACTACAAATTTCCTAAGAATAAATTTGATTATAAATCTTTTGGGAAAAAATTTCATCTAAACGAAGACCTGTTTTCTGAAATATCCATTGATAATTTATTTGATGATGATTTTAAAAAGAAATTATCCAATGAAATAGGTTACCGTAATTTTATAGACAGTTTTGAAGAATTTCATTTCGAACCTAACCCTTTTTCTTCAGGAAAAAATGTTTCCGGGCTTCAGAAAAATCAAGAGAATGCTTCTGATCCGGAAGATCTTCTCAGTAAGATCAAAATTATAACTGAAACACTTGCCGATATTTATGCCGGACAGGGAAATTATAAGGAGGCATTTGATGCCTATAATATTTTGATCCGCGCGGGTTCTCCTAATTCAAAGCGCATTGAAGATAAGCTCAATGAGCTTGAAAGAAATATGCTGAGGAATGATAAAATATAGGAGCAGTTGATTGGTAGATTGACTATTTAACTACCGGCAGAACAGGCTTCACAAAAATAACTTTTTCTCTTTCCATAACAACGCTTCCCTGTTTAAAACCCTTTTTCTTTTTCACATATTTTTTTTCACAGTATGCTACCGGAACTGTCGAAGCGTTTCTGGCTTTGCTGTAATATGCAGCAATTGATGCTGCACTATGTATAACTTCTTTTGGAACATCTTCTTTCTTATTACTGACTTTAAGAACTGTATGCGATCCGCCCGCACCGCGTACATGAAACCACAAGTCATTCTGTGCTGCGTATTTCGTGGTAAGCAAATCATTAGAAGCACTGTCTTTTCCAACCCATACTTCATATTTGCTGTTAAGTGAAAACTTTCTGAACCTGGATGTTTCATCATTTTTATTGAGCTCCGATTTCTTCTCTTCCTTCAATAAGATTTTATATTCATTCATATCCTTGATCTTTTCAAGATCCGATTCCAGCTTAGCCTTCTCTTTGTTCATAAAAATAATTTTATCTTTTAATATACTTACTGATTTTTTCTGCTTCTTATATTTTTCAAAATAGTTCTGAGCGTTTTCCGCAGGAGAAAGATTTTCTTTTAGTTTAATTTCTATCTCCTCCCCGGTATCTTGTAAATGAGAAAATTTTTTATCTCCTCTGTTTATCTTATATATATTTTGTAAAATAGCATCTCCTATTATCCTTAGGTTTTCAGAATCCGAACAATGTATAAGCTGAATCTTAAGCCCGCTGATCTTCTGCTCCGCATTTCCAATTTTTTTTGTAAGCTCTTTAATTCTTGAATGCTTTAACGTTTCTGTTTTATCATGCCTGTATCTTAATTTTAAATATTCGGCGATCAGGCTATGTACGTTTTCAAATTCTCTTGATTCATAATCCTTAAGATGCCTCAGAGCAATCAATGAAATAATGGGCTCCGTATTTTTTGAGTATAAAATAAATTTCGGGTAATCTAATTCTTTATGCGTTAATTGAAATTCTTTTTCGATCTTTTCAGATTTAATTTCATCGATAATTTCTTCTTTCAAAATTTTACACCGGTAAATTACTTCCTTCATATAAAGATCACCGTATAATTTGTGATTCTTCTTTACATATGCATCAACCGGATCTTTCTCGTTATAAATTATCTGATTGGTGTTTTTAGGCAAAATAACTTCCTGAATGTTTTTATTAATATGATCTGCTCGGTCTTTAAATGAATCTGTAATAATTGAAATATCCGTTAAGAATGCATTCGCTTTATTTGAAAAAAAGGTAAATATTAACTGCTTATCATTACTCATCTCGAACTTAATTGCCCTGTCTTCATTATATAATCCTACCCGTATAATTTTTTCACCTGAACTGTCCTCTAATAAATTCACATAATTCTTCTTTGCTTTTGTAAAATTATCTTTCAGCAAAAGATAATTGAATCCTCTTTCTACAGAATATTCAAGAATCTTTTCCGTCTTTGTTTCATGATTTATTAATTCAATCAGAAGCTTATTTTTTTCCTGCGTGTATATTTCGTTAATTATATATCCTGATATATTTCTGTTGAGATATTCAGCGACTTCTCTTATAGTAAAGTAGTTGTTCAGCATACCTTAAATTAATTTCTTTTTAATCAATATTTTTTATCAATAAAGAATAAAGTAATGAAAGACATTTATTAAATCGCATATTGCTTTCAAAAAAAAATCCCGGCTTCTTAAAAAGTCGGGATAAAATTTTAAATCTCCTGCTCTTATCAGCTTATGCTTCTTTAAGCGCTTCAGCACCGCCGACGATTTCAAGGATTTCTTTTGTGATCGCAGCCTGTCTTGCCTGATTATAAGAAAGCTCAAGTATTTTTAACAGATCCGATGCATTCTTTGTAGCGGTTTCCATAGCCGTCATTCTTGCTGCCTGTTCTGCAGCGTTAGATTCCAGCAATGCTTTCCAGAAATGTATTCTGTACTGCTTCGGTATCAGGTTTTTCAATATTTCCGCAGCACTGGGCTCATATATATAATCTACTGCTTTCTCTTTCTTAACTTCGCCTTCTGTCTTTCCGGTTTTTGTTAAAGGTAAAAATTGTTCTTTTGCGATTTCCTGTTTTGCAACTGATTTAAACTGATTGTAAATAATTTCAACACTGTCATATAATCTGTTCATATATCCCTCAACAATGAAATTTACAATGTCATTGGAAACTTCAAGATTAAGATCATTGAAAATGTTTACATATGATTTTATAATATTCAGATTTTTTTTCTTTAAGGAGTCATTTGCTTTCCTTCCGACAATAATTACTTTAGTATCCTTTCCCAGGCTATTTATATAATTCAGTGAATACCTTATTATAGTAGTATTAAAAGATCCCGCTAATCCTCTGTCAGATGAAACAATAACAATGAGCTTGGTTTTGATCTCCCGGTGCTCCATAATATTTTCAGCCTCATCGCCGGCAGCTTCTACAAGACTTGTCAGCAGTTCATTAATCTTCATTGCATACGGACGCATTGAAATAATTCTTTCCTGTGCGCGTCTCATCTTTGCCGACGCAACCATCTTCATTGCCTTGGTGATCTTCTGAGTTCCCTTTACACCGCTGATCCGGACTTTTAATTCTTTAAGTGTGGCCAA
>JBDTWU010000138.1:0-15039 GCA_040006535.1 bacterium
ATTAAAACTTTTGATCAATGATTCGGTTAAGCTAAGATACAGAAGTGATGTACCTGTGTCAATATTACTCAGCGGCGGGCTGGATTCATCAATCATTGCCAAAACAACAGATGAGCTCATCGAGAGAAATGAATTGCCACTTAGCAGTATAACTGCTTTCACCGCGGTGTTCCCCGGATTCATGTATGATGAATCGAAGACTGTCAAAGAGTTTTTGGCAACATGTAAACATATTAAATCATTTGAAATTATTCCGGGTAATGAATATTTGCCCGACACAATAAATGATTTTGTCTATGGAATGGGTGAGCCGGTTTTCAGCACTACTAGCTTTGCACATTACATTCTTATGAAAGAAATAAAGAAGCATAATGTAAAAGTTGTGATAAACGGGCAGGGCTCAGATGAGGCATGGAGCGGCTACGACAGGTATTTTACCGGATACCTTCTTTTCGATATATTAATGTCAAAGCCGCAGACCTTTCTATCGCAGATAAATTCAGTTTCAGATAAAATGAAATTTTCATGCAAATATATTTTAGCTCAGACTATCAAAGCTGCTTTGCCGAGAAGATACAGCTCATACTTAAGGGCGAGGCATAAGGAAAAGATAATTGGAAGTTTATCAGATGATTTTTTTATAAACAATTATGAATATTTTACAAATTCAAATTACAAAAAAATTTCCTCAAACAATCTGGCGGAATACATGAAATATAATCTGCAATATCAGGGCTTTAACCAGATACTTCATTACGAAGATCATTCTTCGATGCAGAGCTCGATTGAAATGCGCTCGCCCTTTATTGATTACAGATTAATGGAGCTGGCGTTTTCCCTGCCGAATGAAAAGAAAATGGATAAAGGCATTACTAAAAAAATTCTCCGGGATGTTTACAGGGAAAAGCTGCCCGGTTCGATCGTTAACAATTATAAAAAAATCGGATTTGCAACACCTTTCAATGACTGGATGTATAAAACTGAAACAAAATATTATTTTAATGAGGTTATTAACTCCGATTCTTTTATGAGTAAGAAAATATTCAATCCCGTCAGGATCAGAAAGATATTTAATAACCATGATGACCATAAGAACTTTCCTTACTGGAGGATAATAAATCTGGAGCTTTGGTCTCAGGCTTATGAGATCAGGAATCTGTAAGAATGAATAGCAGAATTATTATATTGCAAAGGATCTTACCGCATTACCGGAAAGGATTTTTTAAAAAGCTGCATGCTGCATTTCCTGAAACCAAAATTTTTTACGGACAGCCCTTTAAAAAAGAGTCATTAAAAAATGATGATAACCTGAATAATAAATATTTTATCCCGGCTAATAATATTTATATGGACAAGCGCGGTAAAATTTTTTTATCGGCCATTTATTCTAAGCTGTTATTGTATAAGCCGGGCATTGTTATCTCGGGCTTCAGTGTTACTAATCTGAATATTTATTTTATATTTATTCTCAAATATTTTATCAAATATAAAATCATACTTTGGAGCTTTGGATATGACCCTCATAAGGGCTTCCATCCGGAGACAAATTTTCTTGATAAGATCAGGCTATTTTTTTATCAAAGAGCAGATGCGGTAATATTCTATTGGGATAAAGGAAAAGAAAGTGTTGAAATTTTTTCAAAAAAAAAAGATCATTACTTTGTTGCTCCGAATACTCTTGACACCAGCAGGCAATTCGATCTGAAAAATAAATTTGATACGGTTGGACGGGATATATTAAAAAAAGAATTAGGGGTAAGTGTGAAATATCATTTTATTTACATTGGAAGACTTTTGGAAGACAAACAGATCGATGTGCTGCTGAGGTCATACAGTATTCTGGAAAGTACTGATTCAGACTGCGGGCTGAGCATTATAGGTGAAGGACCCATGAAAAATATTTTACAGAAATTATCCTCGGAGCTGAAGCTAAAGAATATTTGTTTTCACGGAGAAATTCTTGATGAGGAAATAACCGGAAAATGGATATACATCAGTCATGCGTTTGTTATGCCGGGCAGGCTGGGACTTTCTGTGGTTCATTCATTCTGTTTCGGAACTCCGGTAATATCACAAAACAAAACCAAATATTTTCATGGTGAAGGAATTGGATACATGAAAGACGGGATAAACGGCTTTCTGACTGAAAATGGAAATATCAATGAGCTTGCAGATAAAATGAATGAAATAATTTCCGATCCTGAATTATCCGGAAGATTAAGACATAATGCTTTCATGACCGCGAAGAACGAGTGTTCAATTGAAAGCATGGTTAATGGATTTAGTGATACAATAAATTTTGTCAGGAAAATTTAGGACCGGGATTTTAAAATTCGTAATTTCAAAATTTCAATCTGAACCGTCTCTAAATTAAGTAAATATGTATGCGTCTCGCAACTTACGTCTAGCGTTTTAGTTTAACTTAACTTCAATTTGTTGTCAGGCATTTATATTCATATCCCCTTTTGCAGCAAGAGATGCGACTACTGCGATTTTTATCTTATCACTAATCTAAATGTGCTCGGAAAATTTATCTCTAGCCTGAAAGCAGAGATCTCTTATTCATCGGAATTCTATAAAGAAGAATTTTTCGATACAATCTTTTTTGGCGGTGGAACTCCTTCAATACTCTCTCCTTTTCAAATTGAAGATATTCTGAATCATATTTATAAAAATTATAATATTAGTGAGGAACCGGAAATTTCTATGGAGTCAAATCCTGAGGACTTTTTCGTTAAAAGTTTAAAAGATTACAGATCAGCCGGGATAAACAGAATCAGCTTTGGAATACAGTCCTTCCTGGATTCGGAATTAAAATTTCTTACGCGGCGGCATACTGCGAAGCAGGCAATTGATGTTGTAAGAGCAGCATCCCTGCAGTTCGATAATATAAATGCGGATATAATTTATTCCCTTCCTTCTCAGAGCATTGCCGATATTGAATATTCTTTGTCTCAGGCAATTTCACTCGGCGTTAAACATATCTCTGCATATACATTAACTTTTGAAGAACGAACTCCCTTATATAAATCATTACAGAAAAATCTGGTCCGGAAAAATGCTGAAGCAATTGAAGGTGAAATGTATGACTTTGTTTCTGAGAAATTAACTTCAAATGGATTTGATCATTACGAAGTATCAAATTTCGCAATACAGAATTATCAAAGCAGGCACAATTTGAAATACTGGAATTATGAGGATTATATTGGTTTTGGTCCATCGTCACATTCTATGTTAAGAGGTGAGAGGTGGAATAATTACAGAGACATTATAAAGTACAACTCACTGCTGGAAAATAATATACTCCCTGTAGAAGAAAGATATAAATTATCTCAAAAGCAGATGAAGCTTGAATTTATAATGCTCGCTCTGAGGAGCACAGGGATTTATTTTGAAAAATATAATGAAATGTTCAAAGAGGATTTCCAGATTAAGTTTGCTCATAGTATAGATGAACTTGTAGAAAACAATTTCGGAAATATCTGTGACGGAAAGCTTCTCCTTAACAGCAAAGGGTATGCGGTTGCAGATGAGATAGTGGCAAAATATTTTTGATTTTTATTGCCGGTTTTTAATTTTTAGCAGAACAGAAAAAAATCTATTTCCGTTTTGTGTTTTCTGATTTTTGTGATGGATCTTTAAATCCGAAGTTAATTTTATCACCATATAATTTACCTGCAACAAAAATAGTTATAAGAACTACCGGCACAGCAGCGATCAGGTCTATTACATAATGATATCTGAGATAAACCGTTGAGAATATCATAAGAATTGTAAACGGGAGATAAAAATAAAAAGATTTTGATTTTATTTTATGAGAAAGGTATGTTATCAGGATCATCAGGATAGTGTGACCCGAAGGGAATGCATCTCTTTGAGCAAAGTCCTCTGGATTCGGAACATTGCCGGGAATTGATTCTCCTATGTCGATCAGATAACGAATCTTATCTGCGAAAAATATTCCCGGCAGATCAAGATTAATATTATGAAAATTATGCAGAGTAAATCTCGGACCTATCGCCGGCACGAGCACATATCCGATGAATGAAAGATAGAATCCGAAGAAGCCCACAAAGATAGCAAACTTGAGCTCTTCATACCGGTGCCATAAATATAATTCCATTGTGTAGATGATCATCATCACATAAAACAGTCCATAGATTATCTGAAAAAATTCTACGGCAAATGGATCAGAGTATTTACTGAGAAGTTCAGTTGGGTTTACACCCAGCAGCCAATGATCGATTCTGATCAGCTGATCGTCGTAAAGTCCGTGGTTCAGGCTGATCATTATCAAATAAATTTCTTTAAAGCAGACAAGGATCATAAAACCTGGATACCAGAATCTCAAAAATCTTGAAAATGATCTGTGTGTTTTTATTGAATCGTGTTTTTTTTCATAGTGAGAAACAAAATAAATTATCGCTAAACAAAAACCGGCATTTATTAAAGGGATGAGAAATTTCTCGGGAAGCTTATCAATAACGATAAGACTTAAGATGGAAATCAGGATCAGGAAAATCTGATTTGTTATATCAGGGATCTCCAGATATTTTAAATTCTCTTTAAAGGATTTAATCAAAGAGTTATTTCATTGAGTAAGTAAATATGTCGCTATTGTTAAAAAAATTGATATCCCTACTACATCCTGAAAAGCAGTTTCAAAAGGACCTGAAGTTATAGCAGGATCGAATCCCAGCTTTTTTGAAAGCATTGGAATTCCGGTTCCAACTATTCCCGCTATATTTATAGAGATGAACATTGAAATGCTTACTGATAAACCGAATTTGACCTTATCAAAATCACTCATTATGTATCCGATAATTCCGATCACAATTCCGACTGCCGAGCCAATTATCAGATTTGTCTGAAACTGTCTTAACAATGGCTCCCACCATCTGGAAAGATTTACATTGCCTGTATCCATTGCTCTTACCACGATCGCTGCCGATTGTAATCCGGTGTTTCCGGATATTGCAGATATTATCGGCATAAATGCTGCCAGTAAAATTATTCTTTGCAGAATTATATCATTGGATTTAATTACAAACACTGCAATCAGCTCTATAAACAAAGTGATCATAAGCCATGGCAGACGAAGCTTTGCAATCTGGAACGGAGACTTTTTCTCAAGCTCCTCGGCATCAGTTCCTGCCATACGGGCAACATTCTCAGAATACTCTTCTTCTATAACATCCACAACATCATCAATACTGATTTTCCCTATTACTCTGTTATTTGCATCAACAACCGGAATTGAAACCAGATCATAGCTCTGAAAAATTTTCGCAACTTCTTCCTGATCCGTATTTGCTTCAACGGATATAACATCTGAATTCATTACATCTTTGATGATCTTCAGCGGCTCTCTTAAGGCAAGTATTAACCTTTTCAGCGACATTATCCCGACAAGCTTGGTGTTATTATCAACAACCCATACATTGTAAAACTGATCAACCTCTTCAGCCTGCTCCTGAATTTCTTTCACTGCCTGCTCAACTGTAAGATACTCATTGACTGCAATAAATTCCTTGCCCATGATACCGCCGGCAGTATTCTCATCATAGCTGAGAAGCTCTTTTACTTCATGATAATCTTCTTTATCAAATTTATCTAAATTCTCGAGAACCTCATGCTTTGTATCAGTATCGAGCTCGGAAACAAAATCTGTAGCATCGTCAGAATACATCTCGCTGACAATATCAGATATTTTTTTACCGCTGAGTTTTTCAGTAATGAATTCTCTTTTATCATCGCTGATCTCAAGTATAACCTCACTAGCAGTTTGATCATCAAGCAAACAAAAGAGATATAGCGCATTCTTATTTTCTTTTATATTATCAATAATGACAGCAATATCAAAATCATAAAGATCCGCTAATATGTTTCTTAGAGTAGCTTCTGACTTATCATTGATAAGCTCTGTAATGTCATCGAGAAATACACTGTCAACTTCTAAAACGGACTTATTTTTTTTATCCTCTGCCATGAAAACGGAATGTGATTTGAATAATATTAAGAGATTTTTAAATTAATTATTAGGATAAGTTTAATCAATTGAAAAAAAGCTTACGCACCGGGCATCTGAATTTATATCTGCCCGGATCATCTGAGGTTTATTCCGGAAACGGTATTTGAATTTATATTATATGTAATATTAAAATTAAATAACTTGTATACAAACTTTATGAATAAAAATACAGCTGACATACGAAAAGATTATATTTTTGACAGATCAAACAATTTATCTGAAAAAGATATTTTACCTGATCCTGTAAAGCAGTTTGAAAAATGGTTTGGAGATGCATTGGCGCTTGACGAACACGAAGCTAATGCAATGTTTTTAGCGACATCTGCAAAGGATGCCAAACCATCTTTAAGAACAGTTTTATTAAAGGGATATGATGAAAGCGGTTTTATTTTTTTTACAAACTACTCGAGCAGAAAAGGCAGTGAGCTTGAAGAGAATCCAAATGCATCAATTTTATTTTTCTGGAAGGAACTTGGAAGACAGATACGAATCGAAGGAACTGTCACAAAAGTTTCCCGGGAAGTATCTGATGCATATTTCCATTCGAGACCGTTAGATAGTCAGATCGCAGCATTATCATCAGCACAAAGCAATGTAATTGAGAGCCGTGAAGCTCTCGATAGCAAATTCAGTGAGCTTAAAGAAAAATATAAAGACGGTAAAATTCCCCTGCCTGAAAACTGGGGCGGATATAGACTGATTCCTGAAAGAATGGAATTCTGGCAGGGAAGGCAAAACAGGCTGCATGACAGAATTTTATACAGCAAAGAGAAGAATGGTGTCTGGAAAATAAACAGGCTGGCTCCCTGACTTATTAATTTATTAATTTTAATTTTTCTAAATTTGTTTATTAAATTTTTTTCATGTTTGGTTCTGCCTTTATGCATGTTGATCTCCTGTACATCCCAAAACAATAATAATGCAATCAGACCGAACCTCTCCCTCGAAAACACCAGATGGGTATTAAGATCATTGTATGATCAGAAAATTTTTACTCCTGAAAGCGGGAAGGAAGCCTATATTATTTTTACGAAACAGACTAACCGGGCAGCCGGAAATGCAGGTTGTAATACTTTTTTTTCAAGTTATAAAATAATTAAAAATAACATCAAACTGGGTCCGGTTGCCCGGACCAGAATGTTTTGTGAACAGCAGATGGATACTGAAAATAATTTTATAAAGGCACTTGAAGCTGCCGAAAAATTCAGGATTGAAGGTGACCGATTATACTTATCTGATTCGACAGAGGCGGTTGTAGGGTTTGAGGCAGTCTACATGAATTAATGAACCTGCAGTTGATTGGTGTCAGAAGGATTTTGTTGTTCAATAATTACATGTTGCTTGCGAACCCACAGATAATTGTTATAATGCTTTCATATTTTTAATTTCGTTTTAACAGATTTATTATCCGGATAAACTTTCTTACCGCGCATAAATATTTAAACTTTTTACAATATATGTCCTTGAAATATTTTTTACTTCTTCCAATACTATTTTTTTCTTTCCTGACAGATCCACTGGCACAGCAGATTTCAGATTCTGAATTCGGAGAAATCTCTTTTACTTACAACGGCACACGCACGTTTGAGAAAGATGTACTTTTATCTCAGACCGGCATTAAAGAAGGAGATCTTTATGATCTGAGCATTCTGGAAAATGCCGTCACAAAATTAAAGAAATTTTATTTTGATAATGGATTTTTTAATGCTGATGTTGATACTTCAAGCCGGTATAATTCAGAAGACAATAATATCTTTGTAAAATTTATTATAAAAGAAAACCCCCGATTCAAGATTGACCGTCTGGTATACACAGGAATTGAAAAAATTCCACCCAATGTTTCCAAAAAGATCTCAAAATTAAAAACCCTGAATGTTAATGATTTTTATAACCGGATTTTAATAATACAGCTGACTAATGAAATTGTAGATCTGCTGCAGAATAACGGCTATATCAATGCAAGGATAAAGGCTGATTCAGGAACAATAATAAAAAAGTATGATAGCCCGGATGAAAGATCGGCAACAGTGAAAATTAATTTCGAAGGCGGGGATACAATATATTATTTTGGAAAAACTGCTATAAATATTGAGAAAAATGTTTACAATGTTCCGGATGAGCTGCTTCGGGAAGAGATAACTTATAAAGAAGGAGAGCTTTATGACAAACGCAAAAAGCTTGAAAGCGAAAGAGGCATTTCAAAGGTTTCAATTGTTCAGAGCGCGCGAATAGAAGCCGTATCATTCAATGGAAACAGGGTTGACTTTGAAACTAATGTTAATTTAAATAAAAAAAATGAAATTACTCCTTATGTGAAAGCCGCCACAATCGAAAATCGTTTTTTTATCGGAGGAGGTGCTAAGTATCTTGACAGATATTTTTTTGGAGGAGGAAGAGTTTTAACACTTGAGCTGGATGCATTGTTCAATTCAATTAAGATCAACCGGTTTGAATTGTCCTCAACATTTATACAGCCGAATATAATAAATAACCGTACTGCACTTTCAGACAAGCTTACAGTTGGATTGTATAATCTTGATAACTCAAAAAATTATTATCTGGGTAATCTGACCTCTCTTAATTATTTTCTTTCAAATAAAACCTTTTATAACAGTGCAAACTTCGATCTTAATCTGGAGCTGGTGCGTTTCAAATTTGACGTTGACAGCACAAACCTTTTAACATTATTTCATTCTTTTCTGAGCACTACTTTTATTCATGATAATACAAATAACGTGCTTTCGCCTTCGAAAGGATTTTATCATTCCATTACAGTGGGCAGTGCGGGGCTGCTGCCAAAGTACATTGTGCCGTTGTTTTCAAATATTTATTACTCACAATTTTTTAAAGGATTTACAAGCAACAAGTTTTATTTAAATGCTTCCGCAATAATTCCTTTCACTGTGTTCGCAACAAAATTTGAGGTGGGTGATATTATCGAATATGGAAGCGGAAACAAATTAATTCCTATCCAGTCTGTTTATAAGTTCTACAGCGGCGGCAGCAGCAGCCTCAGGGGATGGAATGCAAAAGGAAATGGTATACTTGCAGATAAATCAAAAGGCGGCAAATTCTTAATTGAAGGAAGTTTAGAGCTTAGGAAAAAATTGTTTCCCTCAGCAGATAACTTTAAAAAGAATATTAAAGCTGCATTTTTTCTTGACTACGGAAATGTATGGGAGTCACAAAAAAATTTCAGACTGAACCAGATAGCGATCGCAATAGGATTTGGTGTAAGGTATGATTTATTTATAGGACCAGTAAGAGTTGATCTGGGATTCAGGCTTTATGATCCTTCAGCAGAGCAGGGCAAGAAGTGGTTATTCAATGATCTCGGTAAAATATTTAAAGATAAGTTCGCTGTACATTTCGGAATCGGTGAAGCATTTTAAAATTTAATCTTATATGCGACTTTTATTCCGGTTGTATAAACATCCTGAGTATTACCTGTTCCGCCATTACTGCTTTGTTCCCTTGATATCTCCATAATTAATTTTTCAGGTAATTTGAGATTTAATAATTTGTCAAGCGGATAATCAACAGTGAATTCAAAATTCTTAACTTCCTTTAAAAGCTTTCCTCCGACTTTAACTCGCAGATCCCCGAATTCCGATGTTAGCTCTACATCTGTGTTCTGTACATTGCCATCAGTATAATTAAATTCAGCATCAACAAGGAAAGGCAGAATCTCTCTTACTGTCTGGGATATGAAAGATGTGATGTACAATGAACCTATTGTAGTACCTACGCTTGAAGCCACAGTTTTTCTTTCGGAAGTAGACAGTTCGCTTTTATATTTTCCGAAAAGCAAATATGTGATAGCATCACCCTGCGCATCATTCCCCGAAACAACGGAGCCATCTTCTGATAAAGTAATAGCTACAGCAGGAGAGTCAACCTGTCCTTTCAATGTGAGCTTTACTTCTACCGGAAAATTCAAAGTATTCCCGAATTGCTCTGTCGTCTTTATTCCTTCATAAACAGCCTGAATATTTAGTACCGGTTTTGTAATCAGTCCGTTAAAGGTAATGTTTGAATTGCTGATCTTAAAATTTCTGTAGAAGCGGTAGTAGGAATCTTTCACAATATCTACATAGCCGACGGCATTAATATCTTTACCCGAAGATTTTATATTAAGATCCGCAGTTATTTCTCCGAAAAGCCTGTCACGTGTGAGATTATTAAAATCTATTGAAACATAAATATTTTTTTCCGTTTTTACATTCAGGTCAAGATTCAGAATACTGACAGAGTCTTTATTTTCGGCTATTACATAATTATTTTTATCGAAAGGATTTATTTTGTATATATCTTCAGGGTTCTCCAGAAAAAGAGAATCTTTTACAAAACCTGCCGAATCCGGAGAAGCATTTACATATATAAAATTATCATCTTCTAAATTATATCCCGAACCGCTTGTTGGAAGAGAAGAAATTGTAGCCTCTTTAATTAAAAATTGACCCGTTATGTCAAGCTTTTTTAAATCACCGCTAATCTTTATCGGATCGCCCGCTACACCACCAAGGACATATCCCTCAACTCCCAGTTTATTTCTTTGCGCACTCTTATCAAGCAATACCATATCTCCGGAGGTTGAAAGATCAATTGTATTAAACTTCAGTCCTGTAAAATCCACACTGCCAAATATATCCAGATGCCGGGATTCATCGGAGTTTGACAAAGAAATTTTTTCAACATTTAATTTAGAATCTGCCGTGCTTAATGAAACATTGTATTTATATTTCATCCCGGTCAGATCAAAAAAAGCGGATCCTTCCGTCACTTTCAAACTGCCTTTAAGTTCAGGCGCAGAAACTACCCCGCCGGTTGTGATCTCTCCGTTCATCACACCGGATATATCAGGAAGATTCGGAAAAAGCTTTGTGAAATATTTAAGCTGAAAGTCTTTTGCCGCTAGTTTTAAATCCACAGGATTGTTAGAAAATCCGGGAGAAGATGCTGAGTCCGTAGTTATAAAAGGATTTTTATATGGCATGTTACCGGTAATTTTCAGATTTCCTTTTTTACTTCCATTGTCTAATAGAATATCCGCATTAGCGACTTCATCCTTATATTCAACATTTACATCTATAGTTCCTATTTTTGATTTGTTATATTCGAGATCATCTGAATTTATTTTTAAATTTAAATAGGGATTATCGAAATTTCCTTTATAGTTTATCAGAAGATCCATATTACCATTAATAGCATAACTGGATTTTTTATTATTTAATATCTCAAATACCTGCTTCGGATTGAAATTATCCGCCTGAACCTTAACATCGCTGAGTCCATTGATTGAATAGTCTCCGCTTATTGCAGTTACTAAATCTTTGCTTTTGATTTCAAACTGCTTAAAATTAATTTTCCCTTCAGGAAAATAATCTATTAGCCAATTCTTATTATTAGTAATGTTATATTGATTGTAAACAACTGAAACCGAATCAAATGCTGCGGATATTTTATTATCAAGCAGATTCAAAGAGCCGTTAAGTGCAAGTGAATTTAATGTATCCTGCCTGCCTCTTACATTCATATTCAGAATTGAATTATTCAAAACCATATCGAGCTTAACAGAATCAATTCTGTTATTTTCATAAATAATTTTATCGCCTGTTGTCTTTAAATCGAAATCTAAAGCTGAGAATAAATTAATGCCGGGTATTGATGCATATTCATTATTAAACTTAAAATCAGATTTAACATTTTTAAGAATTATTGCAGTGTCATTATAAATAAAATTATTTATATCCAGAAATATGTCTGATAAAAACCCGCTATGACTGTTCGAGGAATTACCCTTAATATTTCCCGAGAAATTAATACCGAAGGGGTTTAGTATTTGCTGAAGCTTAAGCGAGTCTTTTACAGTCAGGGAATAATGGAGATTGAAATCGGTATAATTATTTGTTACATATATTGGCGGTTCAATAGATGAAACGGAATCCGGAGTAAGCTGTTTTGTAACCGCGCTTTGAACGGATGCAATATTATTCTGTAATACTTTAATAACTGTCGGTATAGTAAAAGTGCCGTCAACATTGAAATCAAGCATGTCAGTAAACAGTTTTATTTTACTTTGCCCCCGTGAATTATTGATCTCAATTTCAACAGGAGTCTGAGGAATTTTATAAGATGAGTAATATGAATTTCCTACATTGAAATTATATTTGCCGTTTATATTATCAATATCACTTCCTCTTCCTCTTACATCAAAAGAAAAATTTAAATTGCTCTTGTCATTCCGCTTCTTTGTAAATTTTGACACGTCAAGATTATTCACTTTGCCTTTCAGAGAATAAACAGGATTGTGCATATTGGCAATATTAATGCTGCCATTTATAACAGCATTAGCCATTGAAGAAAGGTGGCGGATATTAAGAAAAATATTCTGTCGTGCAGTCTGAATTTTACCTGAAGATCTCTTTATATCGTAACCTGCAAAATTAGAATTCTGAATATCATATATAAGATTTGCCGAAATGTTTTTGATATCAAATTTACTTCCGGAATAATATGCATTCATATTAATACTGGAATTAAGACTGTTATCCTTCAGGATTTTTCCGATATTAATATTACGCGTGTTAATAATTCCTCTATAGGTTTCATATTCTGTGTTCAGATTTATATTACCATCAGCTGAGCCGGCACCTGAGTTAATATTATATTCGGAATAAAAATTATTGAAGCTGCCTTTGTACTTAAGATCACCGGACACAATACCTAAATTGCTGTAATCAGGAAGCAGCGGTTCAGTATACACCAGCCGCAGATCACGCGGATCGATGCTTAATTCAGGGATAGCTACATCGAAGTAAAGTGAGTCGGTGTTATGTAAATTTTTTACATTTCCATTCAGATGAATTAACGAATTCGGGAGGTTCAATTTAAGATCTTTAACAAACAGATCACCGTATTTTCCTTCCGCCTGAAGGCTCAGGGAAACAATGCTGTCAAGCATTTTTAAAGACGGAATGAAAAATTTCAGATCATCGAAATTAAATTTTTCTATATTAATATCAGCCGCAATATCTTTACTGCCAAACTCATAATAAACAATTGAATCAAAGGGATTAAATCTATTCATCTTCAGCTTTCCTATCTTCATGTCCGATCTGCTGGTAATTAATTCAAAACCCGAGAGATCAGTTACAGAATCCTTCCTATTAATAAAAGCATCAAGCTTTAATTTCTTAATATTAAAATCAGAATTTGTATTAAATGAAAGATTTTTGAGACTTATATTTTTACGGTTTTTAAAATAATCTGCAGATAAATCGAGCTCAAAATTTTTTACATAAAGACTATTGATATCAAACGAATCAAGTTTTGAAAATTCCCGTTTCCAGACGGGCATTGTATCATTAATATTTCCAAAGACCTTCATCGATCCGTTTTGAATCTTAAAATTCTCTACTGTTATGTCCCAATCAAATTCAGCAACAGAAGTATCCTTTTCATCTGAAGAGCTGAAAAGATTAGTAAAATTCCATGCCAGGTCTTCGCCGTTTTTGACCTTAGCCAGATTTATTTCAGGGGAATTAAGAATTACATGTCCAAGCCTTATTTCCTGCTTCAGAAGACCCCATATATCGTATTTAATATCAAGATAATCAAACCTTAACAGGGAATCTCCTTTAGTAAAAATTGCACCTTTATGAAGTGTGAGTCCGGTAAGAATGTTTCCGGTAAGTGAGTCCGCGGTTATTTTGTTATCCTTTTCCTGCCATGAGGCGTTTACCTTTTCAAGTGTAAATTCAAGAGCCCACTTATTGAAGGCATCAGTCTGAATAAAAATGTATAACAGTATAAGTACTAAAAGGATGGAAATAATTATTCCGGCAAAAATTTTTAAAACGCTTTTGATTACTTTATTCATAAATTTTTATACGCACTTCTGTTATTTATTAAGTTATCACAAATTTGTGAAGTTTGAAATTCAATAACACCCTGGATTTAAAAATTATAACTCATTATTTAACTAAACATTCTACAATTTGCGTTCCAACTAAAAATTGTTAACGGGATAATAATAAACTTAAACAGGATCCTGCTATTGTGCTCAATTAGAATGGGCATTTTTGCTGTAAATCAGTTTAAATTATAAAGCAGTTTTATATTGTTAAAGAAGGGTTTTTAATTTAACTTTGTCAGGAAATAAACTATCTACCGGGATGTAGATCAGTTGGTTAGATCGCACGTCTGGGGGGCGTGAGGCCGGCAGTTCGAGTCTGCTCATCCCGACAAGTTGGTTTGCAATTGAAGGTGTTTGATAGTTGATAAAGTTGTACAAAATTTAACTAACCACTTAATTAAAAAAGTTTTATTTTGCAAAGGTAAGAATGTACGGGATATGAGGTGGCTTTTATTAACTTCTATCCACAAGGTTTAAGTCAACTAGGTCTCCCCACAGAGAGATTATTCTCTTAGCTTTTAATTATTAACTGTTCACTATTTTAAAAGCGTCATTTTATTTGTCTGAACAAATCCATTGGACTCAATCTTATAAAAATATATTCCGCTCGAAAAATTACTGGCATCCCATTCAACAGAATACGATCCTGCATTTTGTTTTTCATTCACTAATGTCGCGACTTCATTTCCAAGAACATCAAAAACTTTTAGAGAAGCAAAACTGCTAACTGATAACTGATAACTGATAACTGTTGAAGGATTGAATGGATTGGGATAATTTTGTGATAAAGAAAATTTATTAGGAATTGAATTTAAGTTTTGTGAGATACCGGTTAATTGGGAATATTTTATTGTCATATAATCAGAACTTGTTCCCATACCAATACTTCTACCTGTTACATAAACATTTCCTGAACCATCTACTGAAATAAGAACGAGCATCATCAGAATTATTTCCAGGTCCATTATATCTTTGAACCCACTGCTGAACTCCTGATGAATTGTATTTTATTGTTGAATAGTTGGAATTTGTTCCGCCTGTACCACCTGTAACATACACATTTCCTGAAGTATCTAATGCTATTGAATAA
>JBDTWU010000139.1:0-5094 GCA_040006535.1 bacterium
GCATTGGGAATGCGAAGATTTGTCTTAAAAAATTATGAATTAAATCCAAAAGGATATTATGAGGGCAATATAAAATTTTTAGATGACAGAAATATTGATTTCGATAAGGCGAAGCTGCAAAAGACTGTTGATATCTATAATAATCTTGTGGAAACAGTCTATAAAGGTACTGTAAAGAAAATTGATACCGGTGAAATGAAATGGCTTGAGGGTAAACGATCTTTTGCATTTTTTATGGCAGAGAAATGCGGGCTTAGTCTAGCAGAAAGACAGCAGCTTCTTGAAATATCTACTGAGAATAAAAGACTGGATTTTATAATGAATTATTTCGATGATGTTGTTCCCAAAATAAAAGAAGCTGATAAAATCTCTAATATAATTAAAGGTGACGGATACATTCAGTAAATACTTTGATCAATAATAAAAATATAAAGAGTATTCTTATTACCAGGACTGACAGATTGGGAGACGTAATTCTTACTTTGCCTTTGATCACAGCAACAAAGAAGGTTTTCAGGGATTCAAAGATTAATTTTTTTGTAAAAGAATATGTGAGCGAATTATTAATTGGTTATAAAGATATTGACGAGGTAATTACAGAAGAAAGCCTCAAGACTTTCAGAGAAAAATACAGATATTTTAAACATCTGGATCCGGATCTGGTAATAAATGTAAAACCTGAATTTGAGCTGGCACTGATTTTTTTTATGCTGCGGATAAAGTATAGGATAGGTACGGGATACCGGTGGTTTTCATTTTTATATAATTATAAAGTATATGAGCACAGAAAAGTATCTGATAAGCATGAATCTGATTATAATCTTAATCTTTTAAAAAATTTCTTTGATGAGGTAAATCCGGGTAAAGAATTTTTCTTAAAATATTCTGAAGTTGAAAAAAAAACTTTCGCAAAAAAATTTTCATCTTATAATACAGACTTAGAGGATAATTATATTATTGTTCATCCGGGCAGCGGAAACTCGGCAAAGGATCTTTCTCCTGATAAATTTCGGGAATATGTTAATAAATTTTTAAATAAATTCAATAAATATAAAATTATATTTACAGGTCTTGAAAATGAATCTCCGCTCATCGATAATATTATCAGATCTGCTGACAAAAATAGCGGCAGTAAAATAGTTGATCTGTCAGGAAAATTAAATCTGAGAGAGTTAATGATCCTGATTGATTATTCAAAATTGTTCATTTCGAATTCAACCGGACCTATTCATATTGCAGGCGCTATGAATAAAAGTATAATAGGTTTTTATCCCAGTGAGAAACCAATGAGTGATACACGATGGAAACCTCTTAGCAAGCATGCAGTTATTTTCAAACCACCTGATAAATTTGATATGAATATGATCAATATCGATGAAGTAATACTGGCAACATCTGAGCTTCTGAACACGCAAAAATAAGGGAACCACTTTAATAACTTTGTAGTATTAAGATTAAGATTTTAAATTAAATATAAATCTAAAAATGAAAATCAAATTAACGTTAATATTATTTATTTTTTTACTTTCATTCAAAATTAGCTCTTCACAGGATTCCGCTTCCACAAAATTTGAGTTCAGAAAAATCCCGCAAAATGCATTTAAAAACGGTGAGAAGCTCACGTTTGAAATAAATTTCGGATTTGTAACGGCAGGTGAAGCAGTCATGGAGATAGATCCTGTTTTTCAGATTGTGAACGGAAGAAAGTGTCATGATATAAGATTTTATGTTAATTCCACTTCGAGTTTTGACTGGGTTTATAAAGTGAAAGATTTCTACCGAACTTATGTAGATATGGAAGGATTATTTCCATGGAGATTTGAACAGCATATAAAGGAAGGAACATATCAGCGTGACTTCGAGGCAATTTTCGATCAGCAGAATCTTAAGGCAAAAACTTATACCGGTGAAAAAGAACCTAAAAAATTTGAAGGTGAGTTTAATATTCCGAGATATGTTCAGGATGCAATGAGCGCATTTTATTTTGGAAGAACAATTGATTACAGTAAAATGAATGTTAATGATGAGATGATACTTCAGAATTTTTACAAAGATGAAACATTCCCATTACGGATAAAATATCTTGGTAAGGAGACAATTGAAGTTCCAGCCGGTGAATTCAGATGTGTGAAGGTGGAGCCTCTTGTACAGGAAGGCGGACTTTTCAAAAGTGAAGGCTCAATAGTGATCTGGATGACTGATGATGACAGGAAAATGCCGGTAAAAGTTAAAACAAAAGTATTGATAGGTTCGATTGATGCTGACCTTAGTAATTATTCCGGACTTGCAGGACCGTTGAATTCGAAAAAATAGTTATTAGTAAGTGAAAATATCAGAATTATTCTATTCCATTCAGGGCGAAGGCAAAAGAAGCGGTTCGCCTTCTTTTTTTATAAGAACGAATTTTTGTAATCTTAGATGTAAGTTTACAAGCGGTAACCTATGCGATACTGCCTATACAAGCTGGTTTCCTGAGGATAAAAAAAATCTTGGTGATGTTGCAATTAAGTTTATATCAGGGGAATACAAAAAAGTAAACTGCAATGATGTTGTTATCTCCGGCGGCGAGCCAACTATGTATCCGGATGAGCTGAAAGCTCTTTGTAGTGAATTAAGAATAATCAATAAGGATATTTTTATAACCATCGAATCTAACGGAACATTTTTCGGTGACTTTGTAAAGCTTGTTGATCTGATGAGTATCAGCCCGAAACTAAAGTCTTCCGTTCCTTTCAATACTGAATATGAAAAGATGCACGAGAAGAACCGGATTAATATAGAGGTTTTAAAAAAATATAATTCACTGAAACAAAAAGATGAATTAGATATTCAATGGAAATTTGTTTTTACCGGTAAGGAAGACATAGATGAAATCCTGCAGCTTCAGTCTTTTGTTGTTTTTGAGAATAAAGATATATATTTAATGCCCGAAGGAATCACTGAAGAAGAATTAAGTAAAAACCGGCTTAAGACAATTGATGCATGTAAGCAATATCATTTTAATTATACTGACAGAATACATATCCTTGTGTGGGGAAATAGACGGGGGATATAACAGTTAAATATTTAACAGTTAAATAGTTAAACTCTGATATGTCATTAATTAAAATTTAAAAGAGTAATTTATATAATTTAGTTTTGAACCGGATGTGAAATTTATTTTTGAATTTTTTAGAATTTTATTTCCTGACCCGTTAAAGTAAAAATTAATCAGATCAGTGGCAGCAATGGTGAGAAGAAACACAGGTGTATTAAGATTGCTCGTTTGTTTGTTATCAGTTCTTTCACTTTGATTGAATAAATTGTTCTCAGCTTTTATTATAGGAACTCTCAGAGAATAGATCAGAGCTGCGCTTCCTGCACCAATCAGCATTCCCGTTAGAATATCCGATGGATAATGTACTCCCCAGTACATTCTTCCTAATGAAACTATCGCCGCATAAGTAAAAAGACCTGCTATCAGTGCAGGCTTGTCGGGGTATCTTAGTGTTAGAGATGTTAATATTACAAAAGCACCTGAAGCATGACCTGAAGGCAGTGAATACGTGCCGGATACTGAACTTGTATCACTCAGGTAAACTCTATTGAGCTTTCTGAATGGTCTATCCCTCTTGATAATATTCTTCATTCCAAGTGTAACAACACCACTTGTTATTTCTGACAAGGCCAGTAATACAGACGAACCTTCATCATAATAATTCTTATTTATTCTCGAAGCGATGTATAATCCAAGTGGTGCTCCGATAGATACAGGAGTCAGGGATTCATTTGAAACATTTATCAGAGTATTTACAAATTTACTGTTTATGTTATTAAAAGCGCGGAAGATACGTATGTCAATATTTTTTTCACTGTACTTAGTTGAGTCTCTTACAGTTTTAAACCTGTACTGAGCTGTTGAACTTGAAAAAGAAGAAAGCAGAAAAATAAAAATTATAATATGCTTCATATATCATTACAGACTTTTCAATGCTTTCTTAATATCTTCAATGAGATCATCTTTGTCTTCTATGCCGACTGACAACCGAACAAGTCCATCTGTCAATCCGAATTTCTCCCGAAGCTCTTTGGGTACGCTTCCGTGTGTCATCGATACCGGATGGCAAACAAGAGACTCTACACCGCCGAGAGATTCAGCTATCTGAAATATTTCCAGTGCGTTACAAAATGTAACTGCTTTCTCGTATGACCCGAGCTCAACAGAAATTATCCCTCCGAAACCTGTCATCTGCGATTTGGCCAGCTCATACTGCGGATGAGTTTCAAGCCCAGGGTATAAAAGATTCAGTATTTTTTTTTCTTTCGATAATACCTCGCAGATTGCCATAGCATTTTCATGGTGGGCTTTCATTCTCTGGGCCAGAGTCTTTGTAGATCTGAGTATAAGCCAGCAGTCGAACGGAGCTGGTACGGCACCAATACTATTCTGCAGAAACTTCAGTCTTTCTGCGATCTTGTCATCGGAAGTAATGAGACATCCGCCTATAACATCACTGTGTCCGTTGATATATTTTGTTGTACTGTGCAGAACTACATCAATTCCAAAGTTAAGAGGATTTTGAAAATACGGGCTCATAAAAGTATTATCTACACAAGTAACGATATTTTTAGACTTTGCAAGCTCACTCAGCTTTTTCAGGTCAGTAATGTTTAACATCGGGTTTGTCGGTGTTTCTACATAAATGAATTTTGTATTCTCTCTAACAGAGCTTTTAAGTACTTCAAAATCTGAAGTATCAACATATGAAAATTCCAGTCCGAAATTTTTTATCACCTGCTCGAATAATCTGTATGTCCCTCCGTAAACATTATTTGTACAGATAATGTGATCCCCCGGTTTGAACAAAGTAATGATCGCCTGCACGGCGGCCATTCCCGAGGAAAAACAAAATCCATATTTACCATTCTCAAGAGCTGCAAGGTTTTTTTCTAAAGCAATCCTGGTTGGATTAATAGTCCTTCCGTAATCGTATCCTTTAGTATCACCTAACTTTTTATTTGAGTAGGTCGATGTCTGAAAGATCGGTGTAATTACAGCACCGGTTGTTTCTTCAGGATGCTGTCCTGCATGAATTTGTTTTGTTGCGAATTTCA
>JBDTWU010000140.1:0-2312 GCA_040006535.1 bacterium
AAATGTTCAATGTAAAAGATTATAATATTAATGTTGATTATAAAAGTTCGTATGGTGATGAATTTGCTTTTTTAAATTCAGAAAAACCTTTGTCGGTAATTCTTTCAGAAGGGTCTGAGATTAAAGTAAAGGAAGGTAATATAGTAATTTAAAATCAATTTTTTATTAAAAATTTATTTTCTTTAACTTTTTAATTGAACAGAATTAAAAATAAAATTGAAATGAGTAAATTTGTACTTGTATTTTTAATTTCCTGTTAAGCACTACAGTTTATTTTTCTTGATTTATCCGAATGTTTTTTCTTCTTTACAATTTCATAACATTGCTTCATCATATATTTAGGTATTTTTGAACAAAAAATAAAAATCATAATGATAAAGATAATAACAGCAGCACTAATACTAACCTTCACTTTAATTTCCTGCGGAGACAAAAAAGACGTGACAATAAATAAACCGGATGAGCAGATTAACGGTGCAGGAGCTACTTTCCCTTACCCATTATATTCAAAATGGTTTAATGAATATGCAAAGATAAACAAAGATGCAAAAATAAATTATCAGTCTATCGGAAGCGGCGGAGGTATAAAGCAGATCACTGAAGGAACCGTCGACTTCGGAGCTTCAGACAGCCCGATGAGTGATGAGGAAATATCAAAAGCAAATTCCAAAAACAGTAACAGCATTCTGAATATACCAACAGTAATTGGTTCGGTTGTAATTACATATAATGTTCCAGGAATCGATAAGAATATTAATTTAACACCGGACGCCATCAGCGGTATTTATCTTGGTATTATAAAAAAATGGAATGATCCTGTTATACAAAAAGAAAATCCTGATCTGAAATTTCCTGATAAAGAAATAATAGTTTGTTACAGGACTGACGGCAGCGGAACAACCTATGTATTAACAGATTATCTGGGTAAGGTAAGCCCAGGCTGGAAAACACAGGTGGGTGTTGCGAAAGATGTAAAGTTTCCGGTCGGGCAGGGCGGTAAGGGAAATGAAGGTGTAACCGGATTAGTTAAGCAGCTTGAGTTTTCAATCGGATATGTGGAATTGATTTATGCTTTGCAAAATAAGCTAAAATATGCAAACATAAAAAATCAGGAAGGACAATTTGTAGCGCCTGGTCTTGAAGCAATGACAAGCGCAGCTGATGCATCCGTTTCGGAAATGCCGTCCGACTTCAGACAGTCTATCACAAATGCTAAAGGAAAAAATTCTTATCCTATCTCAAGCTATACTTATCTGCTGATCTATGAAAAGCAAAAAAATTCAACTAAGGGAAAGATACTAAAAGAATTTCTAAAATGGGCATTGAGCGATGGCGAAAAATTTGCAAATGAACTCGGTTATGCGCCTCTCCCGAAAGTTGTTATTGATAAAGCGATGGAAAAAGTAATTTTAATATCCTATTAAATTTCAATCAGCAGCAAATCAAATTAAAACGAATCAAGAATTCTTTAAACATTATTCTAAATTTTTAGAATTTCTTAAATTATTATTACGGAAGCCCGAAAAGAAATAAAGAGCAGGAAAAAATTCGGAGATATTCTCTTTGAAAACCTTACACTGATTTTTGCCCTGATCATTGTAGCACTTGTAGTATACATTGTGATTGAAATGTTCAATGATTCTGCTGAGAGCAGGAATAAGTTCGGATTCGGATTTATTTTTTCTTCAGAGTGGAATCCTGTAAAGGAAGAATTTGGTGCATTGCCTTTTATTTTCGGTACTATAATTTCTTCAATGCTTGCATTACTAATATCTCTTCCTGTAAGCATCGGCGTGGCTGTATTTCTGTCCGAGATTGTTCATAAGTCGGTGAGAGCTCCGGTTAGTTTTATGATTGAAATTCTAGCGGCTATACCAAGCATCATTTACGGATTCTGGGGAATATATGTGCTTGCACCTTTCATGAGGCAAACCATTCAGCCTGTATTACAATCTGCATTGGGATTTCTTCCATTCTTTAAGGGATCAATGTATGGGACAGGACTTTTAACAGCTTCCATTATATTGTCGATAATGATTACTCCGATCATATCTGCAATCACAAGAGATGTTTTAAAAGCAATACCTGTATCTCAGAAAGAAGCAGCTTATGCTCTTGGGGCAACAAAATGGGAGGCAATTAAAATGGCTTTGCTTAATGCAAGAAGCGGAATTCTGGGTGGTGCAGTGCTGGGATTAGGAAGGGCGATTGGTGAAACAATGGCGGTTACAATGGTAATTGGAAATAAAGCGCAGATCGAAGCTTCATTATTTGAGCCGGCTTATTCAATGGCTTCTGTTATTGCAAATGAA
>JBDTWU010000141.1:0-3198 GCA_040006535.1 bacterium
AAAACAGCAAATGTATTAAAGTTTTAAAACAACCCGCCTGCGAAACAATGGCGTATCTCAAGACCATTTATTTTTGAGACACATTTTTTACCAGCAATTGATATTAGCTCTTAATGAAAGCAGAGCCCATTATTAATTTACGGGCTCAACTTAAATCACTCCTCTTCTTCAGCTCTCAGCTTTTCTAAAACAGAAAAATCTTCAAGCGTAGTCGTGTCACCTTTGACTTCACCGCTCTGTGCAAGCTCGCGTAATAATCTTCTCATGATTTTTCCGCTTCTTGTCTTCGGAAGCATATCCGTGAATCGGATCTCATCTGGTCTGGCAAGCGCGCCGATCTCTTTTACAACCCATTCACGTAATTCCTGCTTGAGTTCGTCTGATGGTGAATGGCTGCTTTCAAGTGTGACAAACGCAAACACCGAGCTTCCTTTTATTTCATCCGGCTTTCCGACAACGGCTGCTTCAGCAACTTTCATATGTGCAACAAGCGCAGATTCGATCTCCGCAGTTCCCAGCCTGTGTCCGCTTACGTTGAGCACATCATCTACTCTTCCCATTACCCAGTAATATCCGTCTTTGTCAATTCTCGCGCCGTCACCCGTAAAATATATTCCCGGAAATTCACTCCAGTATTGCTTTTGATATCGTTCATCATCTCTGTAAATTGTTCTCAGCATAGCCGGCCATGGTTTTTTTATCACGAGTAATCCTCCGCTTCCCTTTGCTACTTTTTTTCCTTTCTTATCAACAACCTCGGGTTCAATTCCGAAGAAAGGCAAAGTTCCTGATCCCGGCTTTGTCGGAGTTCCACCGGGCAATGGAGAAATCATGATCGCTCCCGTTTCCGTTTGCCACCATGTATCGACAATCGGGCATTTTTCTTTTCCGATTTTTTTATGATACCACATCCACGCTTCGGGATTTATCGGCTCACCAACTGTTCCAAGAAGCCGTAACGAAGTCAATTTATATTTTTCCACCCATTGATCTCCCCATTTTATAAATGCACGAATCGCGGTCGGCGCAGTATAAAAAATTGTTATCTTATATTTATCTATCATCTGCCAGAACCTGTCCGGGTTTGGAAAATTAGGAGCACCTTCATACAGAAAAACTGTCGCTCCGTTTTGTAATGGCCCGTATACGACATAACTGTGACCGGTGACCCATCCGATATCCGCAGTGCACCAGAAAATATCTTCATCCTTTATGTCAAAAATATATTTTGTAGTAATATAAGTCTGAACAGAATACCCTCCTGTAGTATGAAGTATGCCTTTCGGCTTGCCTGTGGTGCCGCTTGTGTATAAAATATATAAGGGATGTTCCGAATCTAATTTTTCAGCGGGACAAATTTCAGAAGCATTTTCCATTTCATCGTGATACCATTTGTCATGATACTCATTCCACTGAATTTCACTGTTTGTCCTTTTCACTACGATCACATTTTTTACCGACGGACAATTTTTAACTGCTTCATCAACATTATTTTTCAAATGAACAACCTGTCCTTTTCTGAATGAACCGTCTGCTGTAATCACCATCGAAGCTTCGGCATCCGTAATCCTGTCTACCAATGCATTCGACGAAAACCCTCCGAATATTACAGAGTGAACTGCACCGATCCTCGCGCACGCAAGCATTGCTACAACAGCTTCCGGTATCATCGGAAGATAAATGCAAACTCTGTCACCTTTTTTTATTCCGAGGTTTTTCAATACATTTGCAAACCTGCAAACCTCAATATACAGCTGATTATAAGTCAATGTTTTTGTGTCACCATATTCCCCTTCAAAGAAAAGTGCTACTTTATTTTTTCTTTTTGTTTTAATGTGCCTGTCAAGACAATTATAAGAGAGATTGATCTTTCCGCCTGTGAACCATTGAGCATGAGGCGGTTTCCATTTTAATACTTTCTTCCATTTCTTAAACCAGTAAAGCTCATCGGCAATCTTTGCCCAGAACTTTTCCGGATCCGTAATGGATTTTTCATAAGCCTTTTTGTATTGCTGAAAGGATTTGATGTAAGCTTCTTTGGAAAAAGATTTTTTCGGCTTGAATATCCTGTTCTCTCGGGAAAGGGATGTGATATTTTTTTCTTCCTTATTTTTATCAGACATAAGTAGATAATTTTGATTGAAGCAAATTAAGTAAATAGATCGTAAGATAAAATTTAGTTTTAAAAATTGAACCAATTTCGACTTGACAATAAACGTTTCAATTAAAAAGTATTATCTATAATTTAAAAAAACGGAAGTTCGAATATTATTTTCCCAATACAACACTTCTTAACAAAAAAGGTTTTGACTGTTGAAATTGTAATGAAAAATAATTGAAAATTTAAAGGATGTATAAAATGAAAAACAAAATAATTCTTTCAGCAATAATTCTTTCTATACTTTTAATATTTTTTTACGGATGCAGCGATACGCTTACCAGCACATCAGGAGTGACCGGCAAAGTTTTTGGTTATGATAATTTTCCTGTACCGAACTTAAGATTAAGTATCCGTGACAAAGTTACTCACACTTCCAATGACGGAAGTTTTGCATTCGATAATATTGCTTACCCGTATGACATAATCCTTTTGGATTCTTCGTTCGACAGATCAGCAACAATTTATAAAAACATAAGCACGGACAAATTAAATCTGTCTGTAAGCGTTTCCGGAAGCAAAAGCATTTATTCCAATATTATAATACATTTACCGAAAAATATTGATTTTAAGACTGTAAGAGGTAAGGCAATCTTTACAAACGAACAAAATGTTAATGAATATATGTTTTTAAATGGCTATTCAAACCATCTAACTGTTCGTTTACCTGATCTTAATCCCATTACAGGCAAATTATTCGTCCTCATATACAAGAGAGATAAGGATTACAAAATCACCTCTTATGAAAATTACGGTGAAAGTGCTCAGCTAAATTTGATACCGGAAAATACTATTGAATATACATTTGATTCTTTATCACTTTCATTAAACCCGGGGGAACAGCTTATCACTGGAGCTTATAATGTTCCCTCAGGATCTTCTGACATATATTCCTCTTATTATATAACTTTCGGGAATAATTTTCAAAATTATGAAGGAATACTGTCATCTTTCGAAGGTAGAGAATTCAGCTTCATAGTTCCTAAAGGAATTCCAAGAGCTTTTAAAACTTTCATTTCAAATTCGGCTTTCACTAATTC